>JBFXBB010000156.1:0-6932 GCA_050183685.1 Amphiplicatus sp. | reverse complement strand
AAACCGCGCGCGGGGATCGCGGCGCGCGCCGCAGCGAGGGCGGGACAGCCTTCGCCGTTCGGCGGAACCGAGACAAGAACGGCGCCCGCATTCTCAAGCGCGGCGGCGTCGAACGAGTCTTTCCACGGGACGATTTCGGCGCCGTCGTCTGCAATAATGCGTGCGGCGGCGTCGGAGCGCGCGGTCCCCGCAACGCGCCAACCTTCGGCGGCGAGGCTTCGCGCGAAGGCGCGCGCCGTGTAGCCATAGCCGAGGCATAAAAAGCGCTTGCTCATTGTATTCTCCCGGGACCGTCTTATAGACAGGCCGCGCCAGCGACAAAACAGAGTTTTCTTATGCGCCGCCTTTTCGTCGCGCTTTCGCTTCCCGAAGTCGTCGCCGACGCGGTGACGCAGCTCCAATCCGGCCTCAAGGGCGCGCGTTGGACGCCGACCGAGACTCTGCATCTCACCTTGCGCTTCATCGGCGAAACGGATCGGCGCGGCCTTGACGACATCGGCTCGGCGCTTGCGGGCGTCAGCGCGCCGGCCTTCGATCTCAGATTATCCGGATGCGGATTTTTCGGCGACAGAAAGCCGCGCGCCTTATGGGTGGGAGTCGCCGTCGAACCTGCGCTTTCCCATCTGCATCTGAAGATCAAGGGAGCGCTTGAGCGCGCCGGATTCCCGGGCGAAAGGCGCAAATTCGCGCCGCATGTGACGATCGCTTATCTTGCCGGCGTCCCGCAGGAAGCGGCCGCCGCCTTCTCCGCGATGCATGGGCTCTTTTCCTGCGGGCCCTTTCCGGTCTCGGCTTTTCATTTATATGAATCTCATCTTGGCGGCGAGGCCAGTCACTATGAAATTCTGGAATCCTATCCGTTGTCGCCCGCGCTCTCCAATTAGTGACGGTTCGCCTTATTGGCATGACAGATAGCGCAGCGTAGTTTTCCATCCGTTCAGTCACCTTAAGGGGTCTTCCGATGTCCTTTAGCGCCTCCGCCATCATTCATACGATCCTCACGCAAATGTATCCCGGGCTCAACGGCGTTCTCGAAAAGGGCGCGGCCTACGCCGAATCGAAAAATATTGACGAACAGGTCTTGCTCAACTGGCGGCTCGCGCCCGATATGTGGCCAATGATCCGTCAGGTGCAGATCGCGACGGAGCTGCCCGCGCGCGGGCTGGCGCGTCTTGCCGGCGCCGAAATTCCTAGCTTTCCCGACACGGAGAAATCCTTCGCGGAGTTGCGGGCGCGAATCGCCAAGGCGCATGCCTTCATCAAGGATCTCGACGCCGCCAAGATCGACGCCGACCCGGACGGCGACATCACCTTCCCTGTTCGCCAGGATCAGATGACCATGAAGCGCCGCCTCTATCTTTTGCATTTTCTCGTCCCCAATCTCTATTTCCATGTCACGATGGCCTATGGGAATTTGCGCGCCTGCGGCGTTCCGATCGGCAAGGGGGATTACTTGGCGCGTCCGCAATAAGGCGCGCAGGGGTCCTTATACGGAGATTAATCCTGAACTCTCTCGAAAGCGCTTGTGCGTTTTCTGGGGCCGGGCGCGAGGCAATGCGCGCGGGATCAGCGCGAGCCGCGCGTTAACCCTTTGCCTCTTGCAACGCGCCGCGATTGCCCGCATTCTTGGCGCAGGTTCAACGAACGAGAGGAGGTGATCCGATGTCCAGCGATTTCACGAAGCCGATAGGGTTTTTGCGGGAAGCGCGCGGATCGGAGCAGCCTCCGATTCTCGGCTAACCGACGGGACGCGCCGGGCGTGGGCTGAAAGCGACGCCGCCGTCTTGGACTTTACGGCTGAGGGAATTGCGGGGCCGCCCGAGGGGCGGCCCTTTCCCTTTTGGGCCGCGGCGAAAAGGGAAAGAAATGGCGACAGCCCGACGCAGCGAGTGCAGACCAAGGAGGACGCTCCGTATTAATAATGCGACGCATTATTAATACTCCCGGCCGCGCGCCGGGTCAACGCCGCTGATCGCGTGACTTGGCGTCCGCGTTGCGTCTAAATGCGGGGAGCGCGGCGGGAGAATTCAAGACATGGTCAAAAAGCTCGACGCCGAGGCCCGGCGGCGTTTTTTCGCGGAGTTTTCCGGCTGGACCCCGGCCGAGGGCCGCGACGCCGCGCAAAAGAGCTTCAAATTCCCCGACTTCAACGCGGCTTTCGGTTTTATGAGCCGGGTCGCGCTCGCCGCCGAAAAGGCGGATCATCATCCCGAGTGGTTCAATGTCTATAACCGCGTCGACATCACGCTGACGACGCATGACGCCGGCGGGCTTTCCGAACGCGATGTCGCGCTTGCCCGCTTCATCGAAGCGGCGGCGAAATAGCAAGCGCCGCAAATTCGCCGCGTCGGCGCCTTTCTCGCGCCCGCCAAAGCGGGCTAGTTTAGCTCGCTGAATTCGTATGGGGATTTCGAGATGGCGACGATCGCGCTCGTGGACGATGACGAAAACATCCTGACTTCGGTCTCGATGGCGATGGAATCGGAAGGCCACAAGGTCAAGACCTTCACCGACGGCGCCTCGGCGCTCGCCGAGATCGCCGCCTCGCCGCCCGATCTTGTGGTCGCCGACATCAAAATGCCAGTGATGGACGGGATGGAGCTGTTGCGCCGCATCCGCCAGACCTCTGAGCTGCCCCTCATTTTTTTGACCTCGAAAGACGAAGAGATCGACGAGGTTCTGGGCCTTACGATGGGCGCCGACGACTATGTGAAGAAGCCGTTTTCGCAGCGCCTGCTTCTTGAGCGGGTCAAGGCGGTGCTTCGCCGCCGCCAGGCCGGCCCGACGCCGACCGAGGAGGAGGAAAAGAAAATCATCCGCCGCGGCGAGCTCACCCTCGATCCGATGCGCCACGCCTGCATGTGGAAAGGCCAGAGCGTCGTTCTCACCGTCACCGAATTCCTTATTCTTGAGGCGCTCGCCCAGCGGCCGGGCTTTGTCAAAAGCCGCGATCAGCTTATGGATGCGGCCTATGACGATCAGGTCTATGTCGACGACCGGACGATCGACAGCCATATCAAGCGGGTCAGAAAGAAATTCCGCATGATCGACAAGGAATTCGATGCGATCGAAACGCTTTACGGCGTCGGCTACAAATATAACGAAGCGTAACCGGGCGGCGGTTGGGATGTAATGGCGGATGGCGCCGGCAAGAGGCGGCGACGCGGCGGACTGTCGGTATCGCGCCTGACGGTGACGATCGTCCTCGCCAATCTGATCGGCCTCGTCATTCTTCTCCTTGGCTCTTTCGGTCTGACGCAATATCGCGACGGGCTTATCCAGGCAAAGCTTGAGGGCGTCAGGGCGCAGGCGCAGATCATCGCCGACGTCCTCGCCCAGGTCGCCATCGACGAGGCCTCGTGCCAGCAAGCGATGTCGGAAGCGCCGGAGACGAGCGCGATCTGTCCGCTCGCCCTGAGCGCCGGCGACGTGACCGAAGTCTTCAACCGCGTCTGGGACAGCTTTGAGGGGCGGGTGCGGATCTTCAACGCGCCGCAGACCTATCAGACGCCGCCGGTCAAGGATGCGGGCGCGCTGATGATCGAGGATGTCGTTCTGCGACGCGATCTGATTGTCATGGAGCCGCTTCCCGACATCGACGCGACGGGCGCGACCGGCTTTTTGCGCTCGCTCTGGTCGAAAGTCTGGAAATCGGCGCGCGACTATCTGTCCGGCGGCTATCGGCGAAGCGCGGCGACGCGCACGATCGAGGCCGAACTCAACGAAGCCTTGATGTCCTCGCCTTTCGCCGAGGAGCGGGGCGCGGCGTCGGTGCGATTGAACGAAAATGGCGAACTCGTCGCCTCGGTCTCCGTTCCGATCCGCAAGGTGCAGGCGATCTATGGAATCGTCACGGCGGAAATCGGCGGCATTGACGATCTTGTCGCCGAAACGCGGCGCTCGATCCTGCCTTTCTTCGGCCTCGCCTCCACGGCGGCGATCCTGTCCTCGCTCCTCTTGACGGCGGCGATCGCGCAGCCGATCCGCCAGCTTGCGATGGCGGCCGACAAGGTGCGCGAAGGCATCGCCGTCGCGGGCCGCGCGCGCATTCCCGATTTCTCGACGCGGCGCGACGAAATCGGCGAGCTCTCGGCGGCGCTTCGAGAAATGACCCAGGCGATCTATGCGCGCATCGACGCGATCGAAAGTTTCGCCGCCGACGTCTCGCATGAACTCAAGAACCCGTTGACCTCGATCAGAAGCGCGGTCGAAACATTGGCGATCGCGCAGGAAAAGCCGGAAGCGCGCGAGAAGCTGATGGGCGTCATCAAGAAAGACGTCGCGCGCATGGACCGGCTCATTACCGATATTTCGAACGCCTCGCGCCTCGACGCCGAACTCGCCCGCCAGACGCGCGAGGCCGTCGATCTGAGGAAGCTCATCGCCGATATTGTCGAGTCCTATGCGGCGACTTGCAAGGACGGCGAGACGAAGGTCCGTTTCCAGGCGGGCGATCTCCCTGTTTATCTCTTCGGCAACCCTTCCGCCCTCGGACAGGTTTTCCGCAATCTCATCGACAATGCGCGCTCGTTCAGTCCGAGGGGCGGGGAGGTGCGGGTTTTCCTCGATGAACCCTCGCGCGGCGGCGTCATCCGCGTCGCCGTCGAGGACGATGGGCCCGGCATCGCGCCCGACTCGCTCGAATCGGTGTTCAATCGTTTCTATACGAAGCGTCCGCCAGGCGCGGCCTTCGGCAACAATTCCGGGCTTGGCCTCGCCATTTGCCGACAGATCGTTGACTCGCATGGCGGGCGCATCCGCGCCGAAAACCGGCTTGTCGATCCGGCGGACCCCGAAGGCCCGCGCAAGGGCGCGCGCTTTATTGTCGACCTCCCCGAGGCGTAAGGAGGCGCGATGGAAAGACCCTTGCAAATCCACGGCGTTGCGGCCGCGCTTGCCCTTGATCCCGACGGGCCGCTTGTCGGCGCGCTTTTCCTCGGCGCCGCGGGAAGCGGAAAGTCCGCGCTCGTCCTATCGCTCGTCGAGACCTGCCCCTGGCGGCGGAGCGCGCTTGTCGCCGATGACGTCGTTCTTCTTGCGGCGCGGGAGCGCGCCGTTTTCGCCCGCCCGCCCGGCGCGCTCGCCGGCCTCATCGAGGCGCGCGGTTTTGGCCCCGTGCGTGTCAGAACCGTTCCGGAGGCGCGGCTTCTGGCGGCCTTCGATCTCGCGCTGCGCGCCGAGCGCGCGCCGGCGCCGCGGATAAAGGAATGGAGCGCGGCGCTTCGCCTGCCGGTGTGGCCCCTCGCGCCGGACGAAGGCGCGCTCGCTGGCGGGGCGGGGCGGTTGCGCGGCATATTGCGGGCGATTGTGAGTGGACAAACGGCCTGACGCGGGCTCCAAAGGCAGGTGCGGGCGGCGAAAAAGACGGGACCGCTTTCGCTAGAACGGCTGATCCGGCTTGCGCTTTTTGGTAGGGAGCATGATCGGGTTGGGAAACCGCTTTCCTCCTTCCCGGCCCGCGCATTAGGGACGTTTTGATGATCGGACTTGTCGTTGTCACTCACGGCCGCCTTGCGGAGGAGTTTCTCGCCGCGGCCGAGCATGTCGTCGGCCCGCAGGAGAGGACGCGCGCCATCTCGATCGGGCCCGACGACGATATGGAGAAGCGCCGCGCCGACATCCTCGCCGCCGCCAAGGAGGTCGATGCGGGCGACGGCGTCATCATCCTGACCGATATGTTCGGCGGAACGCCGTCCAATCTCGCGATCTCCGTCATGGAGAAGGCGAATGCCGAGGTCGTCGCCGGCGTTAATCTGCCGATGCTGATCAAGCTCGCCTCGATCCGCAATGATCACGATCTCGCCGGCGCCGTCGCCGCCGCCCATGAAGCGGGAAGGAAATATATCAATGTCGCGTCCTGGGTGCTTTCCGGCGAAACGGGCGGGTAGGGTCCGCGCTTGGCCGAGCCGCTCGCCGCGACCGTTGTGATCCGCAACAAGCGGGGCCTTCATGCGCGCGCCTCGGCGAAATTTTGCGCCGTCGCGGGCTCGTTCGAGGCCGTCGTGCGGGTCGTCAATGACGATTGGTCCGTGCCCGGCGATTCGATCATGGGGCTGATGATGATGGGCGCGGGGCCCGGCGCCGAGATCACGATCACGGCCGAAGGCCCGCAGGCCGAAGAGGCGCTCGACACCCTCGTCAAGCTCGTCGCAGACAAGTTCGGCGAGCGCGAATAGCGGGGCGCGCCGAAGCGATCTCGCCTGAAGATGATCCCGTTTCAATTCGACCTGTCCTCCAGCTCCCTCCGCATCCGTTCGATCGCCGCGCGCTCCGCGGCGAGACGGCGTTCGGCCTCGGCGAGCGCTTCGACGCGGCGGTCGAGCATTTGCTTGCGCGCCGCGCGCCTTTTTTCCTCATGCGCGCGGAGGTCAGCCTCCGCGCTGTCGGTCCGCGCGCCCGGGTCGAGCCAGCGCAGCAAGGGCTCGTCAAACCCGTCGAGGCCGAGAACGGTCTGCCCCAGATGAAGGCGCAAGGCCGACAGCGCCTCCTCGCGGGCGTTGCGCGTCTGTTCGAGCGATTTTTTCATCGCCTTCATGGATTTTTCGAAGGCCTTGCGGTCCGTCTCGGAAAAAACGTGATCGAACGCGAAGGAAAAGCCGTCGGGCTTGGAGAAGGCGAGCGTGAAATCGCGCGGCGGCAAGCCGCTTTCCCCGTCCGCGCCGCCGAGCCGAAGCCGCAAGGCGGCGCCGGGCGCGATCAGGGCGAAGCCTTCAAATTCGTGCGGCCCGCTTCGCCGGATGACGGCGGTTGGGCCATCGAAAGAGTCTTCGGCGCGCGCTCTTTTTTCCATTTTGCGCGGCGCGGCGCGCAATTCCGGCGGGGAGGTCTCCGCCGGCGCGTCGACGGCCTCGGCGGAATCGCCGCCAAGGAGCAGGGCGTCGAGATCGAGGTCGGCCGGCGGGCGCGCTACGGCGAGCGCGGCCTGGCCGAAA
>JBFXBB010000155.1:0-6962 GCA_050183685.1 Amphiplicatus sp. | reverse complement strand
CAAGCTAGGCGCCTTTATAGTTCCCTTGGGGTCCGGGGGGAGCTGACATGGGGTTGGCTGACATCCTGAACAGTTCGCTTTGGGCGCAAGCGGCTGCGATCGCTGCGGTCGTCGGCGGCTTGTTCGGGCTCTTGAAATTCATTCAAAGCCTGACCGTTCCGAGAAGCGCGGACTATGTGGCGGAATGCATCCAGAATCTCCGGGCGGTCAGAAGCGCGCTCAATCAGAGGCCGCAAATCATCGATCCCGTCAGCGGCAATTTGCGGTTGCGGTCGCCGAAATCCCTGAAAGAGCTGGCCGATCTCTATGGCGCGCTGAGAGGACGGCACGAAAGCAACAAGGCCGTCTACCGGGAGATCAGACACCTTTTATATCCCAGTCAGCGCGGCGGCCTGCAATCGGCGCTGAATTCTTCCGACAAGGCCGTAGCGAATGTTTATAAGGTCATCAGCAATCTTCCGGACGGCGGCGACGACAACGCCGTCAAGCGCGCCGTTGGAAACGCCGTTCGCGCTATTTTGAACGCGTCTAATAAAATCGTCGGTTTCGAGCGACGGCTGCTCAAGGCGATCGACCGGTCTTTGGAACTTTGGGCGAAACGCATTGGATAAGGGAGAGGTTCGGTGAGCGCTGCAACGCTTCTCTTTATGGCGATCGGGGCCCTCGCCCTGCTCTCAATCCTGGCGGTCGCCCTGGTCCTGCGCCGGCGCGTGATGTCGAGAGGCGAACGCGGCCTCGCTTTGGCGTCGATCGCGGAAACCCAAGTTCAGGATCTGACGAGACTGCTGTCGCTGATCGAACGCTCGGGCAGTCGTCGGGCCGACGACCCGAAGGAGGACGCCGGACAGTCCGCGGAGAAAAGCTGGATCGAGGCCTGCGGCGACGCGGATGCGGCCTTGCGAAACTGGTTCGTCGTCGATCAATTCATTTTGAATCCGTCGTCGCGCCGCGGTCTCGCCGCCGATCTTGAAGGGCTGCATGATGAGATCGCCGAATATAGACGCATCGCAAGCCTTGACGGCGCCGCGCGCGGTCCGTTCGCCGAAGAGGACAGGCTCGCGCTCAAATGTCTTGAAAACTCGATCGAGAAGCGGCTGGACGCGAGCAAGGGGATCATCCGGGAGACGTTGGAAAAACTCGTCGCCTGACGCCGCCGCGCGTCCCGACCCGTTCGCCCGGAGGCGCTGGTGCCGGTTGAGGGACTCGAACCCCCGACCCACGGTTTACAAAACCGTTGCTCTACCAGCTGAGCTAAACCGGCCCTTGATTTGCGATATAGGATTGCGCTCTTGATGGCCAGTAGGCAGGCCGGCGCCTGGCGAAAAGAGGTGGCGTCAATGCGCGCGTTGCTCGGGGGGCTCGCCTGTCTTGTGCTCGTTTCCTGCGGGCCCGAAGAGCAAGCGAAGCCGACCGCGGCGTCCGGTCAAGCGCTCTTCAGGACTTACTGCGCCATTTGTCATGCCGCCGCCGCGCCGGGCGGGCCGGAAAGCAAGGTCGTGCGCGCGGGGCCGAACCTCTTCGGCGTCTATGGCCGTCCGGCCGGCGCGCTCGATTTCGCCTATTCGAAGGCGCTGAAAAATTCCGGCCTCGTCTGGGATGAGGCGAGGCTCGACCTGTTCCTCGCCAATCCGCAAAAGCTCGCGCCCGGAACGCTCATGGGGTTTAACGGCGAGCCGGACCCGCAAAAACGCCGCGCGATCATCGACTATTTGAAGTCGCTGAACTGACGCTCACCGATCATATCCGGGGTTAACCCGGTTGAGCTTTCTCAAGAGGCCCGGCCAGGCGAGATTGTCGCCGAAGCCGGGAAGAAAGGCCGCCGCGCCCTGGCGCAAGACTTTTGCGCCCATCGCCGGCGGCGCCTCGCGCAGCCCCGTCGCCTCGGACTGGGCGAGAATCTGCACGCGGCACGCCTGTTCGAGAAAATACATGCGCAAAAAAGCCGTCGCGCAATTAAGCCCGACCGTCAGCGCGCCGTGGTTTCTCAAAATGAGAAAACTGCGCTCGCCGATGTCGCGGACAAGCCGCGCGCGCTCATCGAGATCGGTCGCGATCCCCTCATAGTCATGATAGGCGACATCGTCATGCGCCATCATCGCGAATTGCGAATAGCGCCGCAGCCCTTTCTCCTGCACGGAAACCGCGACCCCGTAGGGCGAATGGAGATGGAGGACGCAATGCGCGTCCTCGCGCGCCATATGCAGCGCGCTGTGAATGACAAAACCGGCCTTGTTCGAGAAATAGGGCGTATCGTCGACTAGCTCGCCGTCGATATCAACCTTGATGAGGCTTGAGGCGGTCATCTCGTCGAACATCACGCCATAGGGATTGATTAAAAACCGTTCCTTGCCGCCCTCCTTGGGGCAGCGCGCCGAAATATGCGTGAAGACCAGGTCGTCCCAGCCATAAAGCGCAACGAGACGATAGGTCGCCGCGAGATCGCAGCGCACGCGCCATTCCTCCTCGCTGACCCTGCCCTTCAGGCTCGGCAGGCTGAGCGGATCGGGGACGACAAACCCGGCGTCACGACCGACGGTCTCCTTCACGGCAACGCTTTTCATAGTAAAGTTCCTCAGTTCACGCGCTTTTTAGGGGAAGACCTTAGCCCGAGAATCCGCGATCGGAAACGGGTTGAGGCGCCTTAAGGGCCCGCCTTCCGAATAGCGTTTCCCGATTGCCGATTCCGTCTCTATCATCGCCGCCCTATGACGAAACCTGTTCTTTCCTTCCATGCCAGCAAACGCCCGAAGGCGCAGGCGACGGCGGAAGAGTTCCGCAAGCGCTATGGCGACGCGCCGCCCGGCGAGGCCGATATTCTGGTCGCCATCGGCGGCGACGGCTTCATGCTGGAAACGCTGCGCCTCGCCATGTCGGTGAAAAAGCCTGTATACGGCGTCAATTGCGGCACGGTCGGCTTTCTGATGAACGCCTTCGACCTTGACGGCCTCGCCGACCGCATCGCCGAGGCCGAAAGCGCGACCATTCATCCCCTCGCGATGAAGGCGACGACGGTCGCCGGCGCGGTCGAGGAGGCGCTCGCCATCAATGAGGTGTCCCTGTTCCGGCAGACCCGACAGAGCGCGCGCGTGCGGATCCTGGTCAATGGCAAGACGCGGATGGAGGGGCTCATCTGCGACGGCGTGCTGCTCGCAACGCCCGCGGGCTCGACCGCTTATAATTTGTCGGCGCATGGGCCGATCCTGCCGATCGACGCCCATCTCCTCGCCCTGACGCCGATCAGCGCCTTCCGGCCGCGGCGCTGGCGGGGGGCGCTTCTTCCGCGGGACGCGCAAGTGCGCTTCGAAGCGATCGAGCCGGAGCTGCGCCCCGTTTCGGCGGTCGCCGACAATCTCGAAGTGCGCAATGTCGCCGCCGTCGATGCGCATGAGGACATGACAATCTCGATGACGCTTCTGTTCGACCGCGGCCAATCCCTTGAAGAACGAATCCTGCGCGAGCAGTTCGATTACTAACCCCCTTTTCGGCGCCCGTTTACCTTGACCGCTGAATCGCTGCAGGGTGCGGCGCGATCGAGCCTAGCCCCGCCCGTCCCACTCCTCTTCAGCGAGAATTAACCGCTGCCGCCGAGGATGGACGGGCCTCGCGGCCGGCGCTGCAGTGCGGGCGATTGGGCGGAGGAAATATTGATGGGCGCGCAGGCCGTTCGACTGTCGAATTCCGACATCGATAATGCCCTGAAAAACAAGGACTTCGAAGTCCTTTTTCAACCGATTTTCGATCTCGGAAACGGGGCGCTGGCGCGCGTCGAAACCTTTGTCCGCTGGCGCCATCCGAGCCTCGGCGTCCTGCCGCCCGGCGCGTTCATTTCCTTTTTCGAATCGCAGGGGCGGATGAGCGAACTCACCCGCTATGTGCTCTCCGAGGCCCTCGCCGAATATAGCGCCTGGCGGGGCCCCAGCGCGCCGGGTTTTTCGATCAATCTCGCCCTCAGCGATCTCGCCGACGACGCCTTCGCCGCGCATTTCTCGGTGCTCTTGCGCGACCGCGGCTTTCCGCCCGACCTCATCACGCTCGAATGCCCGATGCCGCCGGTGACGATGAGCGTCGAGGCCGCCGCCGACTATTTCCGGCGCCTGTCCGAGACCGGCGCGCGCCTCGCGATCGAGGTGCGCGGACGGGCGAATGATTTCCTGCGCCAGATCGATCCCTTCCCCTTTGACGAGATCAAGACGGGCGGACCGGCGATCCTGCGTTTTGCGCGCACCGTGCGCGGACCCGGCCTCAGCGCCATTTCCGAGCTTTTGGAAATCGCATCGAAGGCCAACGCCGTAATCACCGCGGTCGGCGTCGAGGACCAGGCCTCGCTCTCGGCGCTGCGCGGGCTCGGCTTCGCCGCCGCGCAAGGCAATCACCTCGGCAAGGTCGCCTCGCTCGGCGCCTTCATTCCCTCCCGCGTCAATGACGTTCGCGAGCTGCTCGGGCTTGATCCGCTGTCCTCCGAGGATTTGCAGGCTCTCTTCCGCATCGAAGCGCCCGCTCCCGAACCGGCGCGATCGCCCGAGCCGCCGGCGAACGCGCCCGCCTCGCCGGAACCCGAAGCGGATAAGGACGCGCTGGTCGAACGCCTCGCGGCGCGCCTTGCCCGGCAGGCCGAACTCGAAAACGAGGCGAGCGCCAAAGCCGAAGCCGAGGCCAAGGCCGCGGCGATCGCCCGCGCCAAGCGCAAGGCCGCGCAAAATACCGGCGCCGGCAAGCCGGCGAACGCGGCGCCCCCGGCGAACGATCCGGCGGACGACGCCAAAGAGGGCGCCGCGGCGCGCCTTCTCCAGGAACGGCTGGCGCGGGAATTCGCCCGCTCGCAAGCTCAAAAGAAATCGCGCGCCGAAGACGCGCTGGATGAAATCGGCGAGAATTTCGAATCCGCAGCGCCAGCCGCTATAGAGAAAAGCCACGACAGGATAGAGGCGCGCGCCAGCCAAGGTCAGGACCAAGCCATGACCGAGCCAGATAATGTGAAGCCGGCGGCGACGTCCAAGTCAGAAGAGGCGCCGGAAAGTCCCGACGGGGAAAATCAACAACCGTCGCCGGTCGGCGAGCCCTTCTCCGCCGCAGCGATGACGGTGGCCAATCCTCGCGCCTTCTTTCGTCCCGGCATTCGCATCGGCGCCGTTCCGCCGCCGGCCGAAGACCCGGCGCCGCTCGCCGGCACGCTCGACGACGAGGAGGAAATTGCGGTTATCAACGGCGAGATCGCTCCAGACGAGAGCGAAAGTCCGCCCGCGCCGAGCGATGCGCCTGGCGTCGACGCGGCGGAATGCGACGGAGAACCCGCAGAAGGGGCGGTTGACGAGCCCCATCTGGACGCCGGGGACGAGGCGGCGGGCGCGCCAGCTCCCCAGCGCCCGCGCCACGGGAATTTCCTGACCCGCAAATACCGGCTCTGGCCGACGCATTTCTGGCCGCGAAGCTGGAAGCGGGCCTATCGGCGACGGCAAGCGGAAAAGACGCGTCGTCTCGAAGCGGCGGAATGACCCGTCAGCGCCTTCGACGAAAGGATCATAAGGCGCCGCCGGGGGGACGGGGATAACTCGCCCAAAAAGGCGGATTTAAAGGCGTTGCAGGGTTAATATTTCGGGCGGAGAAAACGGATCGCAAACTCCGACGGCTCACGCTTTCATTGAATACGGATCCCAGCGCGGCGCGCGCCCCGATTCTGATCGATCGTCCGCCGTCCTACTCTTCTTCGGGAATAACGCGTTCCGGATCGACGCCGATCGCATCCGTCGTCAGCACGCCGGCGGCCGCCAAGAGCGTGAAGGCGGCCGCGCGCGCGTCGCGCTCGGCATTGGCGAGGTTCACTTTCGCGTTCAAATATTCCTGCTCGGCGTCGAGGACGTCGAGCGTCGTCCTTGTGCCGACCTGGGCCTCGCGGCGCACGCCCGCAAGCGCAAGTTCATTGGCGGCGACCTGAGCCTTGGCGGACTCGATCGTCGTCCGCGCGGCGACAAGCTGTTCGAAAGCCGATGTCACCGAAGCCTCCGCGCGCCGCTCGGCCTCGACGACGGCCGCGCGGGCGCTGTCATGCAGGGCGCGCGCTTCCCTGACGCGCGACAGATTGAGCCCGCCGGAAAACAGCGGAACCGAGGCGCGAACGCCATAGGTGAGGCTTTCGTCATTCTGAATGAAAGTGCTCGGCTCGTCCGAATATCGATAGGAGGCGGTCAAGGAGACATTCGGCGCGAAGGCGGCTTTGGCGATCGCGACCTGGCGGCGGCGCGCCTCCTCTTCCTCCCGCGCCGCGATGAGGGCCGGGGCGTATTGTTGGGCGAGCGCCTTGGCCGCATCGAGGGACTCGGGAACGTCGGGCAAGGCGGGATCCGGCTCAAGCGTTCCCGGCGCGGCTCCGATGAGTTCGGCGTAAAGGGAGCGGCTGACGGCGAGCTGGGCCTGCGCGCCGGCGAGATTGGCGCGCGCGCCGGCGAGCCGCGCTTCGGCCTGGGAGACATCCGTCCGCGTCACCTCCCCGACCTTGAAGCGCAAATCCGCCTCGTCCTTTTGACGGAGCAGCACCTCCACATTGTTGCGGTTCGATTCATAGATCGCCATGTCGCGCACGACGTCGAAATAGGCCGCGGCGACCCGGCGCAAAATATCCTGCTCGACGCCGGCGAGCTGGGCGCCGCCGGCCCGGACGCGCGCCTGCGCCTGGCGGATCGCGTTGAGATTGCGAAAGCCGGTGAAAATCGGCTGCGAGGCCGCAACCTCGCCCGACAGCGGATTAAGCCGGGACGTCCGAGAGCCGCCCACGCCGAAGACCCCCGGCGACAGCGTCTGGGTGTCCTTCACGCGGGAATAAGAGGCTTGCGCGTCGATCTGAGGCAGCGCGCCGGCCCAGGCCTGGGGCTTCAGCTCCTCGGTCGCGCGAAGCCGCGCGCGCTCGGCGCGGATCGTAGGATTCGAGGCGTAAGCGATGGCGAGCGCGTCTTCGAGCGTCTCGGCCG
>JBFXBB010000154.1:0-6993 GCA_050183685.1 Amphiplicatus sp. | reverse complement strand
GCTCCCCGAACCGCTGAAGATGCGCTTTCGCGCTCGCGGTCAATTCTTTCGCCTTGTCTCTCGCCGCGCCGGCCCCGAGGAGCTTGACGAAGGTCGCCTTGTCCATGTCGGCGTCCTGGCCGACCGGCTTGCCCAAAGCCTCCGCGTCGCCGAAAGCGTCGAGAAGATCGTCGACGATCTGGAACGCAAGCCCCAGATCTTCCGCATAGGCGGCGAGCGCGGCGACATCGTCTTCGCCCGCTTCGCCGATAATCCCGCCGCCGATCGCCGAAACGCGGATGAGCGCGCCGGTTTTCAGCCGCTGCAATTCCTCGATGCCGGAAAGATCGAATTTCTTCTGCTCGGCGTAGATGTCGATCATCTGTCCGCCGACCATGCCGGCCTTGCCGGAAGCGCGCGCCAGCTCAAGGACGAGGCGCGCGCGGATTTCGGCCTTCGGATGCGTCTCCGTCTCGGCGAGAATTTCGAAGGCCTGAGTCAAAAGCGCGTCGCCCGCGAGGATCGCGGTCGCCTCGTCAAAAGCTTTGTGCACGGAAGGACGCCCGCGGCGAAGATCGGAATCGTCCATCGCCGGAAGGTCGTCATGGATCAGCGAATAACAGTGGATCATCTCGACCGCCGAGCCCGCCCGGACCGAGCGCGCGCGCGGCGCGCCGAACATGTCCGCCGCCGCGATCAAAAGAAAGGGCCGCAGCCGCTTGCCGCCGTCGAGCGCGCCATGCCGCATCGCCGCCGCGACCCGGCCGAGCGGTCCCGGCCCCGTCGGCAAAAACCCGTCGAGCGCCTTTTCGACAAGGCCCGCCGTCTCCCTGATCGCCGACTCAAAGCGCTGCGTCATATGACCTGTCCCCAACCGTCCCGTCCGGGCGCCGCCGCGAGGCTCCTTAACCGGCCCGGCCGAAAGGCTCAACTGCGACGGGATCGGCCCCCATCTCCCCTTGCCTCGCCGAAGCGTGTTTTGCAGCGCAGCGCAATCTCGGCTATAAAGCAGCGGCGGGATCGCAGGCGCCGGGAGCGGCCTAGCGTGGAGTGGCCTTGCGCAGCTGGCGTGAATAGGGTTAACGCAGCGGCGCCGAGCGATCGATAAGTTGGACGGTTTCAGTAATCAGTAAGAAGGGCGGGCATGTCAAAAGCGCAATCGCTGCGAGTCATCCTCGCCCAGCCCCGGGGCTTTTGCGCCGGGGTCGAGCGGGCGATCGACATTGTCGAGCGCGCCCTTGAAAAATATGGCGCGCCGGTGTATGTTCGTCATGAAATCGTTCACAATAAGCGAGTTGTCGACACGCTGCGCGCCCGCGGCGCGATTTTCGTCGAAGAGGTCAACGAAATCCCCGAAGGCGCGGTGACGATCTTTTCGGCGCATGGCGTCTCGAAGAGAGTCGAGGACGGAGCGCAGCTCAGGACCCTCGACGTCATCGACGCGACCTGCCCGCTCGTCACCAAGGTGCATAAGGAAGGCCGCCGCTACGCCGAACGCGGCTTCGACATCGTCTTGATCGGCCATCTCGGCCATCCCGAAGTCGAAGGCACGCTCGGCCAGATTCCCGGCAAGGTGCATGTCCTCTCCGAAGTCCATGAGGTCGCGGCGCTCGAAGTCGCCGACCCCGAGCGCGTCGCCTTCGTGACGCAAACGACGCTTTCGGTGAACGACACAAAGGACGTTATCGGCGCGCTGCGCGCGCGGTTTCCGAAAATCGTCGGACCCGACACGCGCGACATCTGCTATGCGACGCAGAATCGCCAGACCGCCGTCATCGAGATGGCGAAAAAGGTCGACCTTCTCATCGTCGTCGGCGCCAACAACTCCTCGAACTCCAATCGCCTTCGCGAGATCGGCGAGAATTTCGGCGTGCCGAGCTATCTGATCGAGGACGCAACGATGCTCGATCCGGCGTGGTTCGACGAAGCGATGACGGTCGGCGTCACCGCCGGCGCCTCGGCGCCGGAGACGCTCGTTCAGGAAGCGATCGCGCGGATGCGCGAATTCCGTACACTGACAGTCGAGACTTTTGACGGCGTCGAGGAGAATGTGCATTTCAAACTGCCCCGCGAACTCGCTGACGTGCCGCGCCCGAAAGACGCGATGGACGCCTGGGCGACCGAGAGCGCGTAAGGAGACAAGCGATGGGTGTTACGCTGCATCAGCAGATTCGTGTCGGCGCTTATGTGCTGAAACAGACCTTGATGGGCCGGAAGCGTTATCCGCTCGTGCTCTTTCTGGAGCCGCTTTTTCGCTGCAATCTCGCCTGCCCGGGCTGCGGCAAGATCGACTATCCGGCGCCGATCCTGAACAAGCGCCTCACGGTCAAGGAATGTCTCGACGCGGTCGACGAGTGCGGCGCGCCCGTCGTCGCCATTCCGGGCGGCGAGCCGCTCATTCACAAGGATATCGGCGAAATCGTCGCCGGAATCGTCGCGCGCAAGAAATTCGTCTCGCTCTGCACCAATGCGCTTCTTCTCGAAAAGAAGCTCGACCTTTTCAAGCCTTCGCCTTTCCTTTTCTTCTCCGTGCATCTCGACGGGCTTGAAGAAGAGCATGACCGCGCCGTCGATCAGAAGGGAACCTTCAAGATCGCGGTGAAAGCGATCAAGGCGGCGCAGGAACGCGGTTTTCAGGTTAATGTCAACGCGACGATCTTCAACAATATGACGGCTCGCCAAGTCGCGGATTATCTCGATTTCGCGACCGATCTCGGCGTCAATATTTCAATTTCGCCCGGCTACGCCTATGAGCGCGCCGAAGACCAGGACCATTTCCTGTCGCGCGAGCGGACGAAGAATATGTTCCGCGAGGTCTTCCGCCTCGGCAAGGAGCGCGGACGGGAATGGAATCTCTCGCATTCGACGCTCTTTCTCGATTTCCTCGCCGGCAATCAGGAATATCATTGCACGCCCTGGGGCTCGCCGACGCGCAATGTCTTTGGCTGGCAAAAGCCCTGCTATCTCCTCGGCGAAGGCTATGTCTCCTCCTTTAAGGAATTGATGGAGACAACCGAATGGGATCAGTACGGCACGGGCAAATATGAAAAATGCTCGAACTGCATGGCCCATTGCGGCTATGAGCCGACCGCGGCGATGGACGCGGTGAAGAATCCGTTCAAGGTCTTCAAACTGTCGAATATGTTCAAGATCAAGACCGAAGGCCCGATGGCGCCGGAAATCGATCTTTCGAAAGCGCGGCAAGCCGTCGACCTTCACGAAAAGATCGTCGCCGAAGAGATGTCAAAGATCGAGGCTGAAAGAAAGGCGGCGAAAGAGCCCGCCGAGGCCGCCGCGTAAGCTCTTCAAAGCCGCCCCGGAATCAGCGCCGAGCCGAAGGAGCGCCGGAAAATCGCGCGGCTGCTTCGCGCACTCCATTAGTATACTGAATGTTTTTGCGGATCCGTCCGGCGCGATCGCGTTGAGCGCGGCGGCGGGCAGCGCGCGCGAAGCGGGATCAGCGACCGCACGAATCGCCGTGAACGGAATATTGGCGATGCGTGCGGCGCGCGCCGCGCCGTGGCTTTCCATATCGACCGCGGCGGCGCCGTAGCGCTCAAAGAGCCGCGCTTTGGCGCGCGCCGAAGCGACGATTTCGTCGGCGCCGAACAGCGTCGCGCGCCGCATGGGCGTCGAGGCGGATTCAAGTTCGAGCGCGGCGAGGAGCGAGCCGGTCGCCGTAAACTCCTCGCCGCTCTTCGTAAGGACGAGCGCGCCGAGCAAAAGATCGCCGGCCCGCAAGGCCGGATCGAGCCCGCCCGAAACGCCGACCGAAAGGATCGCCGCCGCGCCGTCACGGGCGAGCCCCATCGCCATCGCCTCGGCCCGCGCGGCGCTTGCGCCCGCGACCGCGATACGAATACTCGGCGCCCGCGCCGCCGCGCGCACGGCCGCCGCCTCGGATTTCAATCCGCATACGACGCCGATGAAGCGCTTTCCGGTCATTGGCGACGGTTTAGCACAATCTCCGCGGCCCGGTCGCCCGATCGAATCGCCCCCTCGATTGTCGCCGGCACGCCGGTGTCGGTATGGTCGCCTGCAAGCGTCAAATTGGCGTAAGCCGTCCGCGGCGCGAGGCGCTTCAGCGCGCCTTCCGGCGACTGGTCCGGCGTCGCGCGGCGCTCGCGGATAACACGCACCGCCTCAAATGGCGCATCGCCAAGCCTCAGCGCGATCTGCGTCTCGCGCCAAAGATCGTCCGTAACCTGCGCGTTCGGAACCTCGTCCATGCCGATCGCATGACTGGCCGAGACGGTCAGGCTGACGACGTCGCCGCGAACGAACGCCCACTGCGCGTCGGAAGAAAGCATCCCAATGAACGGCGCCGCGCCAAGCACGGACGCCGGAACCGGCGCCTTCAAGCGATAATGCACGTTGAGAATGGAAGCGTTGTCATCGGGCGGATCGAACTCTGGCAGCAATTGTTTGACGCGCGACGGCGGCACAGCGAGGATGACATCGTCCGCCGCGCCGACATTGAGCGTCGCTTCCGGAAAGTCGAGACCGGCGACGCCGGTCTCATCCATCTTCAGGGCGCGGAGCCGCGCGTTGAATTTTATTGCGACGCCATAGCCTTTAAGGGCCTTCACCGCGGGATCGATGAAAGCAGGCCCAAGCCCCCGGCGCGCCGCAAGCGGCCGGCTTTTCTTCCCCCCTCGCGCCAAAGTCTCGCGGATGACGGACCACAAAAGCCGCGCGCTCCCGATCGCCGGCGTCGTGTTCAGGACGGCGAGCGTCAAGGGCTCCCAAAAGCGCGCATAAAGAACGCTGTCAGGGTCGACGACATCGGCGACCGTCGCGCCCGACTTTGCGAAGGCTATCTTCGCCGCCTTCAGATAATCGACGACATGCGAACCCGGAACGCGCGACTTGCCATTGAAAATCCAAAACGGGATCGGCCCGTCATTCAGCGCGACGGTCCAGCGCTCGCCGGATTTAACGTCCACAAAAGGATATTGCGCAGCAGGCGGACCGGTCAGCGCGTCAACCGAACCGATGCGGGCGAGATAGTCCATTGCATGGCGGTTTCCCGACATCACGAGATGGTTTCCATTGTCGATCAGGCGATCGAGCGCCTTGTCGTAGAACGACCGGCAACGGCCGCCTGCGTGTCCCGCCGCTTCGAACAGCATGACCGTGACGCCGGCCTCGGCGAGCCGCGTCGCCGCCGCGAGGCCGGCGAGCCCCGCGCCGATAATGAAAACGCGACGTTCCGGTTCGGTCATAAGAGAATCTTCTAAGACGCCGCGTGAAGCGGCGGCGCAATGGCGTAGCGCGCAGAGATAAACGCTTTTTCGAGTTTGCCGATAACGACCGGTTCGCCCGCGCGCGACCAGCCGCGGCTTTCGATTTTCTGAAGATAGGCTTCATAAACGCCCATCATGAGAAGCGCCGGACGGAGCACGCGCCAGTCGAGATCCTTAAGCGCCGCGCGCGCGCCCGCGAATTTTTCTTTCGCGACGGCGCCGAGGTCGCGCGCGACCTCGGGCAAACCCTTGGCGCCGACGATTTCCTCCGGCGTCAGAGGCGCGCCGTGTCTTTCAAGAAACTCCCGGGGCAGATACAGCCGGCCGATCGATGCGTCCTCCCTGATGTCGCGAAGGATATTCGTGAATTGCAACGCATCGCCAAGCGACAGCGCGAACCGCGCCGCCGCTTCGCTTCGCGGCGCGCCAAAGACCGGCATGGAGAGCATGCCGACCGCGCCGGCGACGCAGCGCGTATAACGAAAAAGCGTCTCCAGGGGCGGCGCGACGATCGGCCCTTCGGCGTCCATTTCCATGCCCTCGATCATGAGAAGAAACTCATCACGCGGAAGATCGAAAGCGCGGACGGGGCCGAGCAGGGCGACGCCTGTCGGCGTCTGCGGGCGGCCGGCATAAAGCCGGTCGATCTCGGCGCGCCAGGCGGCGAGGCCGATGCGTTTCTCGACGACGTCGGTGTCGTCATCGGCGATATCGTCGACCTCGCGGCAGAAGGCGTAAATCGCGTGCATCGCCTCGCGCCGCGGCTTTGACAGGATACGCATCCCGGCGGCGAAAGACGTCCCCGACCGTTCCACGGTCGCGCGCGCATGGGCGAGCGCCTCTTCGATCGTCGGCGTCGCTGCGTTCATCGGGGCGCGCCCCGTCCTGCGGCGAAGAATCCGGCGACGGCGCCGCCGATCCCCGCCGTCGCAAAATCCGCCTTCGAAAGCGCGACGCGACGCGCCAGCGGATCCCCGCACCGCAAAAGCACGATCAATCGCGCCGCGAGATTGACGATCACCGCCGACTCCATCGCGAGCCTGCGGCTCTTCAACGCCGCAGGCAGCGCGCGCGCATCCTCCATCATCGCCTCGCAGCCCGCCAGCATCCGATCGATCACGCGCCGCAGCGCCGGCGTCAGCGCCTTCTTGTCGAGGTCTTCGATCGCGCCGCCTTCCTCATGAAGCCAGTCGCCGATGATATAAACGCGGTCGAGATTGCGCCGGTCATCGCCGCAATCCTGTAAATGATTGACAATCTGAAGCACGGTCGAGAGGGCGTCCGAATATCTGTAAGCGGACGGCGCCTCGCCATGAAGATCGAGAAGATAGCGTCCGACCGGATTGGCGGAGAGCGCGCAATAACCGATCAATTCATCCCAACTCTTGTAGCGGAGCTTGACGGCGTCCTGCACGAAGGCGGCGATAAGATCCGAGCCGTGCTGCGTCGTCACGCCCGTCGCCGCAAGGCTTTGGCGGAGCGCGACCGCCTTCTCGAATCCCGCGGCGCTCGTCTCGCCCTTCAACGCGGCGTCGAATCCTTTAAGCCGCGCGATTTTATCCTCGGCGGACAGCGCGCGATTGTCGGCGATGTCGTCGATCGCCCGCGCAAAGGCGTAGAATGTCGCCACATGCGGCCGCAGTTTTTTCGGCAACAGAAACGAACCGACGGGAAAATTTTCGTCGCCCGCCCCCTTGCCCGACGGGGTCTCGACCCGCGCCGGCGCCTCATTCTCGATGTCCGCAACCGCCCTCATGCGGAACAAACT
>JBFXBB010000153.1:0-7014 GCA_050183685.1 Amphiplicatus sp. | reverse complement strand
CCGATAGACGCCGGGCTTTGCGGGCAGGCGCGTCACATGGTCGGCGATGAGATCGGCGCCGGCGACGGGCGCGCCTTGAATGTCGTCAGGCGGGGTCATTGACCGTCGATTAACCTTGCATTCATGCGGGACGCAATATTTTCAAGAGATGAGCAGGAGCGAGGGGCGCCTGCGTAAGACGCCGGCGGCCGAGATGCAGAACGTCGTCACCCAACGCGCCGAACTGACGATCGCGCTCGCTTTCTTCGTGGCGCTGACGGCGTTCGGGGTTTTTCTCTGCGGCGCGGCGGTCGAGGATTTCGCCAAGGCGCGGGCGAGCGCCGACTGGCCGGTCGCCGAGGGCGTCGTCCTCAGCAGGCGGGGCGAGAACGCCGCCCTGCGCTACGCCTATGTCGCCGGGGGGCGGTCTTATGAATCGCGCCGCGTCCGGTTCCTGACCGCCAATTTCCTGAAAGCAGGGCCGCCGGCGCCGCCGCCAGGCGAGGCCGTCGCCGTGCGCTATGATCCAGACGACGCGGGGCGCGCGGTTCTCCAGCCAGGCAGTTCGGGCGCGGTCTTCGCGCTCCTCCTCGCGGGCGCGGCGATCCTCATCTTTGTCGGCGGGGCGGGGCTCGTCAGGACGGTGCTTCTCAGTCAGTATGCGGAAGAAGCGGCGGCAGGAAGATAGGCGATAGGCAGTAGGAAACGGGATTGTTGGCCATCTGCCTACTGCCTATCGCCTAAATCTTCGACCGCCAAATCTCCACCCCCGCCGCCTCCGCCTCGGCGATGGCGCGGGGCTTTTCGATGCGCACCGACACCGCGAGCACCATCGGATGGCCGATCGCAAGATCGGCGATGCGCTCGGCGAGCGTTTCGACGAGCTTGATATGGCCCGCGGCAATAATGGCCTTGATCCCTTGCGTCAGGCGGTTGTAGCAGACGACGTCTTCGAGCCGGTCGCCGGCGGGATCGGCGGGCTCGATCGCCTCTATTTCGAGATCGATCTTCAGCGGCTGGGGCGCGCCCTGCTCATGCTCATAGGCGCCGATATAGGCGTCGAGCTTGAGGCCCTTGACGAAAACCTTGCGGCGCGGCGCGTTGGCCGCGCGCGGCAGGGGCAGGGCGCCGGAATTCTTCTGGGTCATCGATCTACTCCTTGACGAGGACGTCGCCTGTCTTCCAGGCGAGATGCTGGCCGCCGTCGACGGCGATCATCTGGCCCGTCACCGCGGTCGCGTCGATGAGGTAAAGGAGCGCGCCGGCGATGTCGCCGGGCTCGGCGCCGCGTCCGAGAACAGTCGCCGCGTTCTGGCGGCGCCAGTCTTTTTCCGACTGGCGCGGATTGCGCAAAGTCGGCCCCGGCCCGATGGCGTTGACGCGGATATTTCTCGGTCCAAGCGCCTGGGCGAGCGTTTTCGTCAAGGCGAAAAGCGCCGCTTTCGAGGTCGAATAGGAAAGAAATTGCGGCGTCGGCTTCAACACGCGCTGGTCGAGCATGTTGACGATCAGCGCGTCCTTGCCCGCCTCGGCCGCGCGCGCGAAGTCCTGTGCGAGCCTCAAGGGCGCGCGCAGATTGACCGCGATATGGCGCTCCCAGCTCTCGCGCGTCATGGTCTCGATGTCGTCCTCCTCGAACACCGAGGCGGAGTTGACGAGAAGCCGGAGCGGACCGAGGAGCCGCTTTGCCTCGCCGATAAGCGGCGCGACCTCGTCCTCGCGCGCGAGATCGGCTTTGAGAAGCGCGCTTCTTCTCCCCTCGGCGGCGAGGAGGTCGGCGAGCTTGCGCGCTTCTCTACCCGAACTGTTGAAATGCAGCGCGACGTCATAGCCGGCTTTGGCGAGCGCGAGCGCCATCGCTCGGCCGAGGCGCTTGCCGGCGCCGGTGACGAGCGCTGCCCCGCGATGCGGCGCCGACATCATCATATCAGACTCCGAGCGTTGCGAGCGCCGCGATGAAACCGGCATAGGCAAGGCACATCAGCAGGCCCGACATGCGGCCGATGTCGCGGCGGAGAAAGATGCAGATCGCGACGGCGAGGGCGGCCGCGATCATCACTGGCAAATCGAGAATGAGCGAGGTCTCGCCGAAGGACGCCCCGCCGGCAAGGCCCGCCGCGCCCCCGACGGCGAGCAGGTTAAAAATATTCGAGCCGACGACGCCGCCCATCGCGACGTCGGACTTTTTGTGGAACGCCGCGGCGACGACGGTCGCAAGCTCCGGCGCCGAGGTGCCGAAGGCGACGATGGTGAGGCCGACGACTTCCTCGCGCACGCCGAGATTGGCGGCGAGGCTCGCGGCGTTCGCGACGAGAAGATGCGCGCCGAGCGGCAGGCCGATCAGGCCGGCGACGATGAAAAGAATTGTGCGGATGGCGGGTCTTGAGCGGACCCCATAGTCGGCGACCTCGTCGATGAGCGGCTCGTTCGCCGCCCCCCGCGCGGCCCTGATCCACATATAGGCGACATAAGCAAGGATGCCGGCGAAAAGCGCCATGCCGGCGTGGAAGTCGATTCCGCCCTCGATATAGCCGAATCCCGAAAACAGCGCCGTTGCGATCAGAAGGATGACGGCGTGGCGGCGCAGCCCCTTCACATGCGCCGAGATCGGATAGATGAGCGCCGGCAGCCCGAGCACGAGGAGGATATTGGCGATATTCGAGCCGATGATATTGCCGAGCGCGATGCCGGGATTGCCGGTCAGGACCGCTTGCACCGTGACGACGAGCTCCGGCGCCGAGGTGCCGAAGGCGACCACGGTGAGGCTGACCACAAGGGCCGGAATTTTCAATGCGGTCGCAAGCCCCACCGCGCCGCGAACGAGCATGTCTCCCGCGATAAGAAGCAGCGCGAGCCCGAGAATGATGAAGGCGATTTCGCCGGCCATGCGGGCCTTCCCGCCCGCGCTAGTCGATACGGCCTTTTTCCATGAGATTGAGCGCCGCGAAGGCGAGGAAAAGAATGAGGATCGTATAGACGGCGGCCATGAGCGCCCCTCCGGATTTCGAATGGAGGCTCGCTTATAGGGCCCCTCATCCGCCCCGACTAGGGATTGGCCTCTCGGAAGAAGCGTTCCTGTCTTGACAGGGAACAGTTCCTATAGCACTAGTAACATTTCCAAAAAAACGGGAGCGTTCTGAATGTCTAAATATGATCCCCTGGCGGCGTTTCTGACGGCGAGCGGCAAATCGGAAATCCGACTTAGCTTTGCCGATATCGAGAAAATTATTGGCGCGGCCTTGCCGCCGACCGCCTATAAGCACCGGCCTTATTGGTCGAACAATCCCTCGAACAGCGTCTTGACCAGGGTGTGGCTGGAGGCGGGCTTTAAGACCGAAAGGGTGGATATGAAGGCGCAGACGGTTGTTTTCCGCAAAGCGGGCGCGCGTTCGGTCGGGGGGGCGTTCGCGGACATTGAGAGCCGCGTCCCGCGGTCTTTGGGCGAAGAGTTCGACCGGATCGAGAAAGGCGCGGCGGGCCTTCGAGACATGGGACGAGGCTTCGATAGGGAGCTTGATCTTTTCTCGCAAATTTTCGGCGCGCTGAAGGGCGCCGTGCGCGTGACGCCGGGCCATGATCTGACGGCGCCCGTCCAGGAGGAATGGGAAGCGGCCAGATAGCGCGATGGACGATTTCCTGCTTGACACCTGCGCCTGCATATGGATCGCCAATGGCGACCCGATCAGCAAGCGCGCGAGCGCGGCGATGAAAGACTCTCTCGCAAAAGCCGGGCGCTTGCGCGTCTCGCCGATCACGGCCTGGGAGATCGCCGTGCTCGCTTCGAAAGGCAGGCTTTCGATGTCGATGCGGCCTGAAGTCTGGTTTGCGCGTCTCGTGAGCCTGCCCGGCGTGACGCTCGCCGAGATGCCGCCGGGCGTGCTGATTGCGTCGGCCTTCCTGCCGGGCGCGCCGCCCGGAGATCCCGCCGACCGGATCATCGCGGCGACGTCGCGCGAGTTCGGCTATACGCTTCTTACCCGTGACACAAAATTGCTGGCATATGCCGACGCCGGCTTTCTGAATGCGATGGCGTGCTGAGACGCATGGGGTTCGATCCAGACTCACTTCTCTCCCTGTCGGGCCTTGCGCTCTATGCGGCGATTTTTTTTCTGCCCTTCCTGCAAGAGGACGCGGCGGTGATCGCCGCGGCGACCGCCTCGCTCGCCGATATGGGGCCCGTCGCTTACATCTTCGCGACGATCCTCGCCGGGCTCACCGCGAGCGATGTCTGGAAATACTGGATCGGCCATTTCGCGCGCCGCCACGCCTGGGCGCACCGCTTTGCCGAAAAGCCGGGGGTGTCTGTCGCCGGCGATCTCGTCAGGGACGAGCTCGCCAAGACGCTTTATATGGCCCGTTTCGTGCCCGGCACGCGCATCCCGACCTATGTCGCCTGCGGCTTTTTCAAGGCGCCCTATCCGAAATTCGTCGGCATCGTCATTTTGACGGCCCTTACCTATGTCTCGATCATGTTCGCGCTTTTTCACACGGTGGGCGCGGTCGCCGGCGAACAGGCGAAATACTGGCTTCCCGCGATCGCGGCGGTCATTGTGGGAAGCTATGTCTTCATGCGCTGGCTGCGTCACCGGAACAACCGGCTGGGGCCGCTGACGCCGCTCTCCGCCGAGCGCGACCATCCGATGCCGGACATGCCGGGCTTTGAAGGCAATCCGCTGGAGGCGGCGGAAGAAAAAAAGGAGTAGGCGGATGGAATTCGCCCTCAGCGAGGAACAACTCGCGATTCAAGACATGGCCCGGCGCTTCGCCGCCGAGGCGCTCGCCCCGCACGCCGCCGAATGGGACGAGAAGAAGCATTTTCCCGTCGACGTCATCAAAAAGTCCGCCGCGCTCGGCCTCGCCGGCATCTGCGTCAGCGAGGATATCGGCGGCTCCAATCTCGGCCGGCTCGAATCGGCCTTGATTTTCGAGGCGCTTTCGGAAGCGTGTCCGTCGACGGCGGCCTTCATCTCGATCCACAATATGAGCGCGTGGATGGTCGACTCATTCGGCGGGGAGGCGCTGCGCCGGAAATACGGCCCGAAGCTCGCGGCGATGGAGCTTATCGCGAGCTATTGCCTGACCGAACCGGGATCGGGGTCGGACGCCGCCGCGCTCAGGACGAAAGCCGTCAAAGACGGCGATCATTACGCTCTCAACGGCTCGAAAGCCTTCATCTCCGGCGCCGGCGTCTCCGACCTTTATCTCGTCATGGCGCGGACCGGCGGCGAGGGGCCGCGCGGCGTTTCGGCGGTGCTTGTCGAAAAGGGGACGAAAGGGCTCAGCTTCGGCGCGCCGGAGCGCAAGCTCGGCTGGAATTCGCAGCCGACCGCGATCGTCGCTTTCGAAGACTGCCGCGTTCCCGCCGCCAATCGCATCGGCAAGGAGGGCGAAGGCTTCAAGATCGCGATGGCGGGCCTCGACGGGGGCCGCCTCAACATCGCCGCCTGCTCGCTCGGCGCGGCGGCGGGGGCGCTGAAAGCCGCGCTTCGTTACGCCGACGAGCGCCGCGCCTTCGGCAAGCGGCTGAACGAATTTCAGACGGTGCAATTCAAATTGGCCGACATGGCGACGGAGCTCGAAGCCGCGCGGCTGTTTCTCTATCAGGCGGCCTGGAAGCTTGACCGGAAAACGCCGGACGCCGCAAGGTCATGCGCGATGGCGAAGCGCTTCGTCACCGATGTCGGATTCAATGTCGTCAATGAGGCGCTGCAAATTCATGGCGGCTATGGCTATTTGAGAGATTATCCCCTGGAGCGGATGCTCCGCGATCTGCGCGCGCATCAGATCCTCGAAGGGACGAACGAAATCATGCGCGTCATCATCGCGCGCAGTCTTATCAAGGAGCATCGAAAGTGAGCGACGACATCCTGATTGAAGAGAAGGGCGCCTGGGGGGTCGTCACGCTCAACCGTCCCGCCGCGCTCAACGCTCTCAATTGGCGCATGGTCGAGGCGTTCCGGCGCGCGCTTGTCGGCTGGGAAAGCGACAGCAATATCCGCGCCGTTCTGGTGAAAGGCGCCGGCGAAAAGGCGTTTTGCGCTGGCGGCGACGTTCGCTGGGTCGCGGAGACGGCGAGGAAAGACCCGGCCCATGCCTGCGGCTTTTTCCGCGAGGAATACCGCAACAACGCGGCGATCCACCATTTCACGAAGCCTTATGTCGCGCTTATCGACGGCGTCGTCATGGGCGGCGGGGTCGGGGTTTCGGTGCATGGCGACTTCCGCGTCGCCGGCGACCGCACGCTTTTCGCAATGCCGGAAACGCGGATCGGCGTTTTCCCGGATGTCGGCGGCGGCTATTTCATGCCGCGCCTGCATGACGGTCTCGGGCTTTATCTCGGATTGACGGGCGCGCGGGCGAAAGCGGCGGATTTGATGGCGTCCGGAATCGCGACGCATTATACGCCGACGGATCAAATGCCGAAACTTCAAAAGGCGTTGCTGGCGCTTTCCTTGAGCGGCCAGGCCCATGCCGATATAGAGGCGGTCCTCGACGCCCATGCGGGCGATCCGGGCCATGCGCCCCTGAACGACATGCGCCAGCCGATCGCCAAGCTTTTTCAGGGCTTTTCGCGCATCGAGGATCTCATCGCCGCGATGCGCAGGAATGACAGCGTCTTTGCGATCGACACGCTCGCGACGCTCAAGGAAATGTCGCCGACCTCGCTGAAGCTCTCTTTCGAGCAGATGAAGCGCGGCGACAACATGGATTTCGATCATGTGATGCAAATGGAGTTCCGCATCGTCCGCCGCGTCATGGAGGGCCATGATTTCTTCGAAGGCGTCAGGGCCCAGCTCGTCGACAAGGACAAGGCTCCGAAATGGTCGCCTTCGCGCCTCGAAGAGGTGAGCGACGAGGAGATCGAGAAATATTTCGCGCCGCTCGGCGAGGAGGAGCTGGTTCTGCCGTAGGCGCGCTCGGCGGCCCATCCTTCGCAACGCGCCTTCGGCGCTCCTCAGGATGAGGCCCCGTTTTGTTGCTACAGGGGAAAGCCTCATCCTGAGGAGCCACGCGAAGCGAGGCGTCACGAAGGAT
>JBFXBB010000152.1:0-7020 GCA_050183685.1 Amphiplicatus sp. | reverse complement strand
CCGGTCTCGATCGAGCCTTCGCAAAGCGCCGTCTCGCCATTGGCGAAGACCGTTTTATAATGCTGGTCGCCGCGGCCGAAATCGATCTTCGACAGCCCCTCGGCCGGCGCGCGCCGCGCCGCCTCAAGGATCAAAATGAGGCCCGGCGCGTAGTTCTTGATCTCGAAATCATAGGAATTGAACCACCAGCACCAAACGGTCTTCGAGCGCATGCCGAAATGGCCGGCGATCATGCGCTCGCCCGCAAAAACGCTCGTCAACAGCCCGGCGAAATGCGCGTTCGACGTCGTGCGGAGAATTTCGAGGGCGCGCGCGACCCAGGGAACGTCGAAGATGGTCGCAACGCCGAGCCGATCATAGGAGTCGTTTTTCATCGAGACGAGCCGCGCCCAGATTTCATCGCTCGCATCGTGATAGACGAAACGCAAGGGGCCGATCTCGCGCTCGATCTTGCGGATGCGGCGCTCGGTTTCCTTCACCGCGTGCTTGCCGGCCTTCGGGCGGCCCGCGACATAGGCCTCATAGCCGTCGCAAAGATCGATATAGGGCGAGACCGCGCGATGGACGGCGCCCGCCGCGAGCGCCTTTTGCGCCGCCGGCGCGTGGTTGAAATCATAGGCGTTAAGGCCGCAGGCCTTCAACAGCGCGGGCCCGGACGCCGCAAAGCCCGGCGCGTGGATGACGCCCTGATAGTCCGAAATCGGACCGCCGATCGGCTTGGCGACGCCGCCCGGGCGGCGATGAAAGGGAAGAAAACCGACGATCTCGCCGGCGTCTTCAAGGACGGCGACATAGGCGTCGGCCCGCGCCGCGCCGATCGCTTGGGTGAATTCGGGCGAAAAAAACGGGCTTTGCAAGTCGGGTTCGCCCGCCTGGAACTCGCGCCAGCGGTCGATCAGCGCCGGGGCGAGCGCGTCGGGCGTGACGATCTCGGCCTTCATGCGGCCAAAGCCGGCGCGCGCGGCCCATCCTTCGCAACGCGCCCAAGAGGGCGCTCCTCAGGATGAGGCTTTGCCTTGTTGCGCCAATAGACAGCCTCATCCTGAGGAGGCGCGAAGCGCCGTCTCGAAGGATGGGCCGCAAGCGCAAGCCCCGCCATGTCAGACCGCGCCGTGATCGACGAGCCCCGCGCCCTCGCCGCGCCCCTGCGGGCTTGCGAGCCAAGCCTCGCAGCAGGCTTTCGCGAGCGTCCGCACCCGGAGGATATAGGACTGGCGTTCGGCGACCGAGACGACCCCCCGCGCGTCGAGCAGGTTAAAAAGATGCGAGGCCTTGATGCACTGGTCATAGGCGGGAAGGGCGTAGGACTTGCCGGCGCGGCGCCCGGCCTCGATGATCGCAAGGCACGCGGCCTCGGCCTCCTTGAACTGGCCGAAGAGAACATCGGTATCGGCGAGCTCGAAATTATAGGCGGAGAACTCGACCTCCTGCTGGTGGAAAACATCGCCATAGGTCACGCCCGCGCCGTTGAAATCGAGATCGAAGCCGTTGTCGACGCCTTGCACATACATCGCGAGCCGTTCGAGCCCATAGGTGATCTCGCCCGTCACCGGCTTGCAGTCATAGCCGCCGACCTGTTGGAAATAGGTGAATTGCGTGACCTCCATGCCGTCGCACCAGACCTCCCAGCCGAGCCCTGAGGCGCCGAGCGTCGGGCTTTCCCAATCGTCCTCGACGAAGCGGATGTCATGGAGCGTCCGGTCGACGCCGATCGCGTCGAGCGAGCCGAGATAGAGCTCTTGGATATTGTCGGGGCTCGGCTTCAGCGCGACCTGGAACTGATAATAATGCTGAAAACGGTTGGGATTTGCCCCATAGCGCCCATCGGTCGGGCGCCGGCAGGGCTGGACATAGGCCGCCTTCCACGGTTTCGGTCCGAGCGAGCGCAGGGTCGTCGCCGGATGAAAGGTCCCCGCCCCCATCTCCATGTCATAGGGCTGGAGAATGACGCAGCCCTGCCGCGCCCAATAGCCCTGAAGGGCGAGGATGAGATCCTGGAAGGAAAGCGGCATGGGAGGTTGTAGGTTGTAGGTTGTAGGTCGAAGGCTGGAGATCGCGGCCACTCCCCTACAACCTACAACCTGCAACCTACAACCTCTTCATCGCCTCGACGATGCGATCGGACTCCTCGATCGGCGGCAAGGCCGTCAAGGCGTCCTGGAAATATTTGCGCGCGAGACCTTTCTCGCCCGCCTTGGCGGCGATGAGCGCGCGCCCGACAAGCGCCTCGTAATTGTCCGGCGTGTAGTCGAGAAGGCGGCGGAAAACCTCGTCCGCCGCCTCGACATCGCCCGCCCGCGCCTTGCAAAAGCCGACATCGACCATCGCCGCGAGGGCCCAGGCGTCGACCCGAAGCCGCGCCTCGGCGCCCTCGCATTGCGCCGGGCCGAGCTCCTTGCCGAGGATCTCGCCGGCGAGGGCGGCGATGTCGATGTCGCGCGGGACGAGGGCGCGCGCCGCCGCCTCGCGAATGATCGGGCGGCGCGAGGGCGAGGCCGAGACGAAAGCCGGCGGCGGGGCCGACGAAGGGACGGGCGGCGGATCGAAACGCTCCGGGGGCGCGAAGCGGGCGAAGGCGAGAAGCGCTTCTTCGGGCGCCTCGCGCAGCCCGGGCCCGCCCGCCCGCCGCGGCGCCGCTTCTTCGGCCGCAGGGGCCGGCCTTTCCTCCGCAGGCGGAGAAAGCGCGGCCGTCTCGGCGCGCGGCGCGAATTCGAAATCGATGCAGGTCGCCGCCCCCGCGCTTAGCTGGCAAGGCTTGATGGAGGCGCGCGAGAACGGCGCCTCGGCCCGCAAGGCGAGCGTGCTGCCGCCCGTCGCCGGCTTTAGGGAAAGGCCGTCGATGAGCGCGCTTTTCTTCGTCAGGTCGACATCGATGTCTTCATTGATGTCGGGGATGAAGAAGACGCCGCCGGCGCGCGCGCTGACGCGGCAGGCCTCGCGGCAAAGGACCGCGACGCGCAGAAGCGGCCCCTCCTCGCCGACCTGCACGTCTTTTAAAACATTGCGCGCGGCCGCAAGGCCTTCCGCGGCGGCGCTCGCCGCCGCCAGAGCGATGATCGCGACCGCCGGCGCGAGCGGCGCGAGGGGCAAAAGCGGTCGGGTCACGCGTCAGGGTCCACCGGAACAGACCGGCGACCTTTGGCGGAGTCGGCGTTCCGGTCAACGCAAGGCGCGGCGGGCGATCGATCTCGATCAGCGCTCCCCGCGGCCCTAATACGTCCGATAGACATATTCGCTGCCGGCGACGATGTAAGGATACCCCCAATCGTCATCGCATTGGACGGCGCCATAGATGAGGCGCCGGCCGCCGCGATAGGCGACGCGCTCGACCGTGCGGCAGCCATAGGGCGGGTAGTAGCCGACATGCACGGCGAACGCCCAGCCGACCGGATCGAAACCCGAATAATAATGGAAGGCGAGGTGGTCATTGCAATAATAGCCATGCCCGCGATGCGGGCCGTGGCCGTGCCGAAAGCCGTAGGACCGATAGCTGCGGCCCGAATAGCCGCGACGCCCGCCGTCATAACGGTCATAGCGGTCATAGCGACGGTCGCGGTCATAGCGGGCGCGGTCGTCCCGACGGTCGCGGTCATAGCGATCGCGGTCACGGTCGTAGCGGCGGTCGCGATCAGCGCCGCGTCCGTCATAGCGGTTCCGATTGTCGTCCCGGCGATTTGAATAGCGCTCGCGTTCCCGGCGGTCGGCGTCGCGGCGGTCATTGTCCCGGCGGCCGTCAAAGCGGTCCCCGTCGCGGCCGCCGTCACGCCGATAATCGCCATCGCCGCGACGATCATTGTCGGCCCGGCGGCCGTCGTCGCCGCGCCGGCCGCGGTCGCCCCGCCCGCCGTCGCGACGAGCGCCGCGGTCGCTGCGCCGGCCGCGATCGTCTTGAACGGAAAAGCTGAAAAATTTTGCGCCGCTCGTAAAGACGGCGCCCGTCAGCCGGGAGACAATCTCCTCGCCCGGCGCCGACGCGGCCTGCGCCGGACTGAGCGCGAGCGCCGCGCCGAAAGCGGCGGCGGCGGCGAGCACGGAAAATTTCATCAAGGGCATGTCGCGTCTCCTCGAAAGTGCGACGCCCCCATTTTGATACGCCCAAGCCCCAGTGTGCGGGAATTGCGCCGTCTGTCAATCTGTTGAATTGCGGCCGAAATTCGGCGAATGTGTCGAAATTGCGGCGCGTCATGGCGCGGCGCAGCGCGTTGCGGCGCCTATCATCCGTGGACGAATGAAAAGCTTTCTCGAATTCTTCGCCGGCGGCGGCCTGGCGCGACTGGGCCTCGGCGCGGGCTGGCGCGCCGTCCTCGCCAATGACAAGGACCCGATGAAATGCGCCGCCTATCGCGCGAATTTCGGCGGCGAGGCGCTCATCGAAGGCGACATCGCCGCGCTCACGGCCGCAGACATCCCCCGCGCCGATCTCGCCTGGGCGTCCTTTCCCTGCCAGGATCTCTCGCTCGCGGGCGCGCGCGCCGGCCTCAAGGGCGCGCGCTCCGGCCTCTTCTTCGCCTTCTGGCGGTTGCTGGAAGCGCTCGGCGAGGAACGCCGTCCGCCGGTCGTCGTCATTGAAAATGTCGTCGGGCTTTTGACCTCGAACAAGGGCGCGGATTTTCGCGCGATCGTCGAGGCGATGGCGCGGGCCGGCTGTCGCGTCTCGGCGCTTGTCGTCAACGCCAAGCATTTCACGCCGCAATCGCGCCCGCGGCTGTTCATTTTCGGCTTCGGCGCAGGCTCATCGCCCCTCTTCGCGCCGCGCCCGAAGGCGAGCGAGACGACGCCGCAAGCCCTTCTCGACGCGGCCGACCTCCTGCCGGCCTCCTGCGCCGCCGCCTGGCGCTGGCTTGGGGCGCGGCCCGAAACGCGGCGCAATACGCGGCTCGCCGATCTCGTCGATCTCGAAACGCCGGCGTGGCGCGCCGATCTCGGCGAAGCGGCGCTTTCCATGATGAGCGCCCGCCAGCGCGCGGCCGTCGACGCGCTCCTCTTGAAAGGCGGGCGCCATGTCGGCGCCGCCTTCCGCCGTATACGGACGGAAAACGGCCGGCGCGCGCAGCGCCTCGAAGCGCGCTTCGACGGGCTCGCGGGCTGTCTTCGAACGCCCGCCGGCGGCTCGTCGCGGCAAATGCTGCTGCTCATCGACGGCGGGGAGGTTAAAGCGCGCCTCCTTTCCCCGCGCGAGGCCGCGCGGCTCATGGGACTGCCGGACGATTATGTCCTGCCCGCGCGCGCGAGCGCCGCTTTGAAGCTTTGCGGCGACGGCGTCGCCGCGCCGGTCGTGCGCTGGATCGCCGAGGCGGTGATCGAGCCCGCCCTCGCCAAGAAAGCCGAAGCGGCGTGAGCCGCGCCGACGTCTTCTCGCCCGAAAAGCGCGCCGAGGTGATGCGCGCGGTCAAGAGCGCCGACACGAAGCCCGAGATCGCGCTGCGCAAGGCGCTCTTCGCGAAGGGTTTGCGCTATCGCCTCCATGCGGCCGATCTTCCCGGCAGGCCGGATCTCGTCTTTCCGCGCCGGCGCGCGGTCCTGTTCGTCAATGGCTGCTTCTGGCACGGCCATGACTGCCCGCGCGGCGCGCGGATTCCGAAAACGAACCGCGCTTATTGGACGGCGAAAATCGCGCGCAATGTCGCGCGGGACAAGAAAAACGCCGAGACGCTCGCCGCGCTCGGCTGGCGCGTCTTCACGGTCTGGGAATGCGGCCTCAAGGACGTCGAGACAGCGGCGCGGCGCCTTGCAAAGGCGATCGCTTCGTTGAAAGGGTGATTTCGATTGATCGCCGCCCGCGGCTCTAAAACGCGGCGGCCGGCAGGGCCATCATCGAGGCCGCGCCGGCTTTCAATTTGGCAAGATGCGCCTTGCCCTCCGGCAGCGCCCGGTCGAGAAAATAGCGTCCCGTCGCGAGCTTATTTGCATAAAACCCGTCCGCATCGCTCTCGGCTTTTTTCGCGAGCGCCGCCCTCGCCATATGCGCCCAGCTAAAGGCGAGCGCCGTCAGCGCGAAAAGATGGAGATAATCCATCGATCCGGCGCCGGCATTGTTGAAATCGGCCATCGCATTCGCGGCGAGCCACTGCGTCGCCTCGACGAGATCGGCCTTGGCCGCGCCAAGGCCGTCGAGGAAGGGCGCAAGCGCCGTGTCATCCTTGTTGTCGGCGATGAACGCGTCGATTTCGGCGAAATAGGTCCGCCAGGCCCGGCCGCCGTCCTTCATGAGCTTGCGCCCGACGAGATCGAGCGCCTGGATGCCGTTCGCGCCTTCATAGATCATGGCGATGCGCGCATCGCGCACGAACTGCTCCATCCCCCATTCGGCGATATAGCCGTGCCCGCCGAGCGCCTGCTGGGCGTTCGTCGCGCCCCAATAGCCCTTTTCCGTGAAATAGGCTTTGATCACCGGCGTCATCAGGCCGAGATAATCGTCCGCTTTTTGACGCTCGGCCTCGTCCTCGCTTTTATGGAGAAAGTCGGCGCGGAGCGCCGTCCAATACATGAAAGCGCGCGCGCCCTCCGTGAACGCTTTTTGATCCATCAGCATCCGCCGGACGTCGGGATGGACGATGATGGGATCGGCGGGTTTGTCGGGCTCGGCGGGGCCGTTGAGCGCGCGGCCCTGAAGGCGCTCCTTCGCATAGGCGGCGGCGTTCTGATAGGCGACGTCCGCGATGGCGAGCCCTTGCAGCCCGACGCCGAGCCGGGCCTCGTTCATCATCGTGAACATCGCCTTCAGCCCCTTATTTTCTTCGCCGAGAAGAAAGCCCGTCGCCTCGTCGTAATTCATCACGCAGGTCGAATTGGCGTGAATCCCCATCTTCTCTTCGATCGCGCCGCAAGAAACGCCGTTGCGCGCGCCGAGCGATCCGTCCTTGCCCGGAAGAAATTTCGGCGCGATGAAAAGCGAAATGCCCTTGACGCCCTCCGGGGCGCCCTCGATGCGCGCAAGAACGAGATGGACGATATTCTCCGTCAGATCGTGCTCGCCCGCCGAAATGAAGATCTTGGCGCCCGAGATCTTGTAGGTTCCGT
>JBFXBB010000151.1:0-7025 GCA_050183685.1 Amphiplicatus sp. | reverse complement strand
TCGCCGGAGGCGCTCGACGTTCACAATGAATCCGGCCTTCATAAGGGCCATGAGGGCGCGCGCCCCAAATCAGGGATGGGGGAGGGAGAGTCGCATTTTCGCATCACCATCGTCGCGCGCGCATTCGAAGGACGCTCGCGCATCGAGCGTCAACGCGCGATCAACGCGGTTCTTAGGGAAGAACTCGCCGGGCCTCTTCACGCCTTGGCGATAAAGGCGTTGACGCCGGACGAAGCCGAAGACGCGCCGCTGACCTAAACCACCTAGGGAAACTTCCATTGGAAATCGCCGCGCCTGCGACCTTCGCCCTTATCGCCGCCAATGTCGCAATCAGCTTTTACGCGTTCTTCGTCGATCGCGGCTTCATCAATCAGTTCGCGTTCAATGTCGGCGCAGTGACGCGGAACGAGCAACATTACCGCGTCATCACTTCGGCCTTTCTCCATGCCGATTTTCTGCATCTCTTCGTCAATATGCTGACATTGTTTTTCTTCGGCCCGACGGTCGAACGGATTCTCGGCAAGCTCGGCTTTCTGGTCGTCTATTTCGGCGCGATCATTGCGAGCGGGATCGTTTCGGCGGTCGTGAACAAGAAAAATCCCGATTTCAGCGCGGTCGGCGCGTCGGGCGCCGTCTCCGGGGTCGTTCTTTCTTTTTGCGTCTTCTTCCCCTTGGCGCCGCTCTACATTCTTTTTGTTCCGTTTGGGGTTCCTGCCATTCTTTATGGCGTCCTTTATATGGCGGTTTCAGCGCGCCTGATGGGTCGCGCCGGCAATCGCATCGCGCATGAGGGCCATCTCGGCGGCGCGCTCGCCGGCGTCATTCTGACCTTGCTGATGAAGCCTGAGGCGCTATTGCGGCTGTTCGGTTAAAACGCTTTTGCCGCGCGGCCGGGGTGATGCTAGCTTGCCCGCGGCCTGGAATGAGGAGCGCGCCTATGCGGATGCTGATCGTGGGGCTCGTCCTCCTTGCCGGCGCCTGCGCAACGGCCGTCGGAACGGCCTACGCGCCGGCGGACAAGCAGGGTTACGGCTATACCGAGACCCGGATCGAGTCCGACCGTTATCGCGTCGCCTTCGCGGGCGACGGCGCGACGCCGCCGGAAACCGTTGAGAGCTACGCGCTGCGGCGCGCCGCCGAACTCGCGCTCGCCGGCGGCTATGACTGGTTCCGCGTCGTTGCGCGCAGCATGGGCGCCGAGGAGAAGGGCGGCGTCGGCGTCGGCGCGGGTTTTGGTTCGGGGTCCGTCGGCAGGCGCAGTTCGATCGGCGTCGGGGTCGGCGGCGATCTCGGCGTGATCGGCGCGAAACGCTTCTACACGGCGCGGATCGAAGTCTTGATGGGCAAAGACCCGGCGCCCGAGGGCGACGACGTCTATGACGCGCGCTCGGTGATCGACATGGCTGGGGATCGAGCGAGCGCGACGAACTGATCGACGCGCACATCCTCGGCGCGGTCGGTCGGCGCGACGCCGGCCGCGGCGAGACGGGCTTCGACATCATTGCGGAAAACCGGCTTCAGCGACGAACGCAGCATCTTCCGGCGCTGGCCGAAGGCGGCCTTGGTGACGCGTTCAAGGGCGGTGAAATCGGCGAGCGGGGCGCGCGCCGGCGAAAAGACGAGCACGGAGGAATCGACTTTCGGCGGCGGCGTGAAGGCGCGCGCCGGCAGATTGAAGCCGTGGGCGGGAATGCTCGCCGCCTGCGCGGCGACGGAAAGGCGGCCATAGGCTTTCGAACCCGGCGCGGCGAGAATGCGTTCGCCGACTTCCCTTTGGAACATCAGCGCCATTCGCGACCAGAGCGGAGCGCCCTCCTGATTGGCGCGCAGCCATTTGATGAGCAGCTCGGTCGAGATGTTGTAGGGAAGATTGGCGACGATTTTCACGGGCCTCGCCGCGAGGGCGCGCTCGTCAATCGCGAGCGCGTCGCCTTCGACAAGCGTGAGCTTGCCCGGATAGGCTGCGGCGAGGTCTTCGAGCGCGGCAAGGCAGCGCGCATCGCGTTCTATGGCGACGACATCGGCGCCTGCTTCGAGCAACGACCTTGTCAGACCGCCGGGCCCGGGGCCGATCTCAAGGACGCGCTCGCCTGGCGCGATGTCGGCGAGGCGGACGATTTTTCGCGTCAGATTGAGATCGAGAAGGAAATGCTGGCCGAGCGATTTTTTCGCGCCAAGCTCATGCCGCGCAACGACCTCGCGCAAGGGCGGCAAGCCGGCGTTCATCGTGCGCGCGCGGCCATCTTGGCGGCGAGTTTCAACGCGGCGATGAGGCTGCCGGCGTCCGCAAGACCTTTGCCGGCGATGTCGAGCGCGGTGCCGTGGTCGGGCGAGGCGCGGATGATCGGAAGGCCAAGCGTCACATTCACGGCCTCGTCAAAGGCGAGCGTCTTTGCGGGGATGAGCGCCTGGTCGTGATACATGCAAATCGCCGCGTCATAGCGCGCGCGCGCTTCGGCGTGAAACATCGCATCGGCGGGGAGCGGACCGACCGCATCGACGCCGGCGTTCCTCAGCATCGCGACGGCGGGCGCGATGACCGCCGCGTCTTCGCGCCCGAGCGCGCCCCGTTCTCCCGCATGCGGATTGAGGCCGGCGACGGCGAGGCGCGGCCTTGCAAGGCCGAACGAATGCGCAAGGCTTTCCGCCGTCACGATCGCGGCATGGACGATCGTCTCTGTCGTCAGCCGTCGGATCGCTTCGGCGAGGGGCAAGTGGATGGTGACGGGGACGGTCTTAAGCTCAGGGCCTGCGATCATCATCACCGGACCGCGGCGGCGCGCGCCCATCGGCGCGCCTTCGGTCAGCGCGCCGAGAAACTCCGTATGCCCTGGAAATTTGAACCCGGCGGCGAGAAGCGTCGATTTCTGAACGGGATTGGTGACGACGCCCGCCGCTTCGCCGGCGAGCGCCAGGGCGACGGCGCGTTCAATCGCGACGATCACGGCGGGCGCATTCGCGGGATCGGCAAGACCCGGCCTCGCCTTCACGGGCGATCGGAGGGCGAGCACGGGCAATTTTTCGGCGAAAACAGCGCCGGCGTCACGCGGCGCGCCGATGCGCGCGACCAAGGCGCCGAGCGCTTCGAGACGCGCCGGATCGTCGATCACGAAAAAGACGGGTCCCGTCTTATTGAGGGCGCGCCAGGCTTTGATCGCGATTTCGCCGCCGACGCCGCCGGGCTCGCCCATCGTCAGCGCGAGAGGCGGAGCGCCCATTAAAGACCCGGGGCGGCCGGCTGCGTCTTCAAGCGCACGTCGACCATCGTCCGTCTTTCGACATCGCGCAGATATTGCTGCGCGATCTGGTTGAGCTTGCGCCCGTAAATGCGCTCCTCGACCGCGTCGCGCGAGGGAAGGCCGAGGCCTTCGTCCTTGTCGCAAACATAAACGATGTGAAAGGCGCCGTCGGCCTCGACCACGCTCGAAAGATCGCCGCGGTCAAGATCCTCGACCGCCGCATGGAAACGCGGATCGATATCGCCGAGCTTGGCGTTCTCGATGAGGCTGACGGCGATATTCGGTCCCATGTCGAGACGAAGCGCGCCGCCGCCGCAGGCGTCGGCCGTCGACAGTTTTTCAAGCGCGCGCCTTGCTTCATTGCGGCCCATCGAAACAGGCGCGCTCGCATAAGCGAGCGTCCAGCTTTGCTCGCCGGCGACGACGGCGGCCCGCTTGTCGCGCACCGCCATGATCATGAAGGCGCCCTCGGACGGGATCGGGTTGGTCACCGAGCCCGGCGGCAGCGCGCGCAACGCATTGTCGATCTCGGGCGGCAGCTCGCCCGCGTGAATCCAGCCGAGATCGCCGCCCGTCGCCGCCGACGGGCAGGCGGAGAATTGCTGGGCGACGACGACAAAGGGAACGCCTCGGCGCATCTGCTCGATGAGTTGCAGGCTGCCGTCATAGTAGGTCTTAGCCTGCGACGGATTGGGTACGGGGATGCAGATCTCCGAAACGAGGAACTGTTCTTTTGTCGCATCCTCTCGCATGCGCTCGACCGCGTCGTCGACCTCGCTCTGATCGATCCTGATGCGATTTTTATAGCGGCCATGAACGAGTCGCGGCCAGGCGATATTGGCGCTAATCTGCTGACGCAAGGTCGGCATGGAGACCCCGCTCGCCTCCAGCGACTTCGCAAGCTCGTCGAGCGTCGCGCCGCTCTGCTGCGCCATGCTGCGAAGCTCCGCGTCGACCTCCTTGTCTTCGATTTCGAGTTCGTATTTCTTCGCCTCCAGAAGCTTCAGCCGCTCCTCGATGAGATCGCGCAGCGCCTGGGTCTGCACTTGCGGCAGCATTTGCGGGTCGATCTGTCCGCCGCTAGAAATGATCATCAGGCGGATGCGCTGCTGCAAATCATAGGTGGTGATGACCTTGTCATCGACAATCGCGGCGACCGCGCTCGCCGGGCCCTGATAGCTGTCCGGCAAGCCCTCCCGGCCGTCGGCCTTGCCCGGAGCGCTCGATGCGGCGCCGGCGCCGGCCGCCGCAAAAAGCCAGGAGACTATGGCGTAACAAGCTGTTTTTACGTACAAATTCACAATTGATTTCATGCGATTTTGGCTCCAGGCCCGGCTAAGCTCGACCACGCGCCCGCGACGCCCTCCCGTGAAAATAGTCCAAATCAAAAGCTCGTAGAAGTCCCCTGGTCGACCAGCGTCCGCAGCGTGAACCGGAGGAAGATCGCCGTGTCCGGATCGAGGCCGACATCGCGGGTGAAATTGCGCTGATAGGTAAGGTCGATCGTGGCGCATTCGTCGGAATAGCCGATGGTGAAGTCCTGAGAGATCGTCCGTCCGGCGCTGAGATTCTCCCGCCAGCCAAGCCCTGTATGGATGTGGTTTGTCAGACTGAGCCGCATGGAGCCCGTGATCTCTTCGCGCTGGCTGAGTTCGGCGAGCGCGTTCTCCTCATTGAGGCGCACATAGCTGACATTGCTGCTGACCCGCCAAAAATTCAGGAAAGCGAAAGACTCGACGCGCTTGAGAGAACCCTCATTGTCATCGATACGGAAACGGTTCTCAACGCCCACGACATTTTTGTAGCGAATGTTGAGCGCGCCGACGATGTCCGACCGTTTTTCGCCGAGGCCGGTCGAAGGGTCGAAGGCGGCGGTCGTCTGTAGGCGGAACTGTTCGCCGATCGAAGCCGCGACGGTCAGCCCGCTGTCGAAAATCGCCGAGGCGGTGACGCCTATATTGGCGCGCTGACCGTCTTCGAAGGCGTCAAAGCCCGTCGCTTTATTGTAATCGAACAGCCCCGCATAGTCGAATTCTATGCTTTGGGAATCCTCGTTAATGATCGAGGAAGAGTTACGGTTCGTCGGGCTGGCGATCAGTTGGGCGCGCGGTTCGACGAAGAGGCGCGCGCCGGCGAGGCGTCGCGTCAGCGGATAGGACCATTCGGCGCCCGCTGTCGGGGCCCAACGCCATTCGAAATCGTTATCGGCGCCGGGAATGCCCGGCTGAATCTCCGTACCGAGATTGAGGTCGCGGAAATAGTAACCGTCGGCTCTGAGTTCTCCAAAGAAGTTGAAGCGATGGCCGTTTTGCGTAAAATACTCACGCTCCCAATAAGCGCTGGCGGTGAGGCGCTGACTATCGGCGCCGCCCGACCGCAGGAGCGTTGCGAAATTCGCGTTGATTTGCGCCCGCCCGCCAAGGATCTTGGCTCCGAAATCGTGGCGGAAATTGATCAAGGGCAGCACATAGGGCGTAAGCGCGGAATCGTCGGTGAGCCGCAGCCCTTGAAATGCGTAGGTATCGACGGTGAGCTCCGAGCCGCCGCTTTTCCAGCGCATATAAACGTTCGAACGCAATCTGTTCGTTTGCGACGTGTCGATCTCCTGCTGTAGATCGCCACGCCGCTTGACGTCATAGCGGCGAAGGTAAATGTCGTCTGAGACGCGCTCCACATCATAGCCGATGCGCCACTTGTCTCCGAAATTGCGGTGGCCGCGCCCGAAAAAGTGCCAGCGCAGATTAGGAACGTCTACGCCGGCCGCTTCTTCGGCGGAGCCCGACTGGCCGAAATTGATGAACCCGCCTTGCCAGACGTGGTCGCCGCTTTGGTCCCGGCGGCGATATTCGCCCTGCCAGAGAACGCCGTCATTCGACGTATATTTTGGATAAAAGGTCGCGTCCTGATGATTGGAAAGCGCAAGATAGTAGGGAAGCTCGAAGTTGAAGCCGAGCCGTTCCGAGGCGCCGATGACCGGCGTCAGGAAGCCCGATTGGCGTTCGATAGACGGATCCGGCGCTTGAAGGAAGGGCGCGTAGAGAATAGGCACGCCCTTGATTCGGAAAAATGCGTTGCGAAAACGAACGACCTTGCGCTCCTCGTCGCGGGTGACGCGCGCCGCCCTGACGCTCCATGTGGGCGTCTTCGGATCGCCGTCCTTATTGCAGACGTTGCAGGCCGTGTAGACCGCGCGGCGAATGGTCGTACGCGCGCCCTGTTCGCGGATCGCTGTCTCCCCGGCCATGCGCGCATTCTCTTCGAGGATCGCGCTCACATTTTCCGCGATGCCGTCGCGCATGTCGCCGGTGATTTCGACCCGGTCGGCGAAGACCGCATCGACTCCTTCGCTGGAGAGCGAGACATGGCCCTCGGCGACGATGATCTCGGTTGCGGGATCGTAGGAAAGCCGGTCCGCCTTAAGATGCTGGCCTTGCGCATAGGCGTTGACATCGCCCTCGGCGATGATCGGGCTCGCCTCGTCCTGTCGATAGACGTGATCGGCCTCGAAAAGGACTTCTGAATCGCCCTTCCCGTCGGGAGGGTCGATCCTTGGACCTTCGCGCAAGACGGGACGGGCGGCGGGCGCGGCGTCAGGCGCAAGGCTCGCAATGAGGGCGGCCCCGGGCCGTAGAGGCGGGGGCGCGGCGCCGATTAGGATCGCCTGCGTCGGCGTCGCGCGCTCGACGACGATCGGCGGCGCGTCATCCGGCGGGACTTCCGCGCGCGCGCCAGCGATCGCCGATGTCGCGAGCAAATGCGCAACCAGTCGCAAACGCTTCAAAGCGC
>JBFXBB010000150.1:0-7034 GCA_050183685.1 Amphiplicatus sp. | reverse complement strand
ACGAAGGCGCGCACCGGCGTCTATTCGCGTTATCTCGAAGTAAAGGCGGACCTCCAATATTATGAGGCGAGGATGCAGCTAAGCCTCCTCTATGAAGTCGGCGCGAATGGCCGCGCGCGCCTCCTTTCGAGACGCCTTGGAGAAGTCGAGTAATGGCTGAGACGCTCATCCTGCTTTTGGGGACGTCGCCCAAAGCGCCGATCCGGTGGGGGCGGTTCGAGAACGGGCGCCTCATCGCCGGCGGCGTCGCCGACAACGCCGACGCGCTTGACGCGCTCGCCGATGACGGCGCGGCGCGCCTCATTGCGCTTCTTCCCGGCGAGCAGGTCGCGGCGCGCCGGGCGCCCTCCCTGCCTCAAAGCGGCGCCAAGGCGCGGGACGCGGCGCGCTATCTCATGGAGGACGAACTCGCTGAAGCCGCAAGCCAGTTGCATGTCGCCGTTTCGCCTTTGACGAGCCCCGGCCAGTCCGGCGGATTGGCCTTCGCCGTCAAATCGGCGATCATAGAGACTTGGCTTTCGGCCTTCAGCCTCGCAGGGCTCGATTGCGCTATTCTGTCTGCGGATTATCTTGCGCTCCCCTCGTCGGACGAGGAGGCGACGGCGCTTTTCGAAGACGGGCGCGCCGTCGTCGCCTTTGACGGCGCCGGTTTTGCGCTCGACGCCGAGCTTTTCGCGGCGCTCGCGCCCCGGCTCTTCGACCCCGCGCCGGCGCGCATCATGGCGCTCGGCGATCCCTCGGCGCGGCGCTTGCTGCCGCAAGACAGTCTCGTCGACGGGGCAAGTCCCGCCGAGCCCGCAGGCGCGCTCGTCCGTTACGCCGCCGCCATCGCCGAAAAAGAACCGCCGAATTTCCTTCAGGGGCCCTATCAGAAGAAACGCGCGCTAACGCCGCTTCTCGCGCCCTGGCGCCGGGCGGGGCTCATCGCGGCGGCGATCGCGGGCGTCTTCTGCCTTGGCCTCGTCGCCGAAGCGATCCGCGCCGAAGGCGCCGCCCGCGCCTGGACCGAGGCCGCCGCCGACATCCATCGCCAGCGCTTTCCCGACGCCGCCGGCGCCGATCCAGCCGATCATGCGCGTCAGATCCTCGCCAGAGACAAGGCGGGAACGTCATTCCTGACGCTCGCCGCACGCTTCACCGAAGCCTTGCAAAATACCGATAAGATCGAAATCGAGCGCATCCGCTTCAATGCGGCGCGCGGCGAATTCGTCGTCAGCGTCAGCAGCGCCGACGACGCCGGCATCGAAGAATTCAAGACAAGTCTCGCGGGCCTCGGCGTGACGACGCAGGACAGCGGCGGATACAGACGATCGGGCGAGGCCTGGACGGGCGAGCTATCGGCGAGGCTTCAGTGAGCGCGCGTTTATGAGGGCATGGTGGTCAGGTCTTTCGACGCGCGAGCAAGCGCTGATCGCGTTTGCCGGGGCGCTGGCGGGGCTATTCCTCGCCTCGCAACTCGTCGTGAAGCCGCTCGCCGATTGGCGCGGCGCCGCGGCCGGGCGCGCCGAGGCGGCGGAGAACGCCTATCGGCTCGTCGCCCGCGCGGCGAGCGCGGCCGCCCCCGTAAAGGAAGGCGAGGCCGCTACGACCCCGCCGCAGACGGCGCTCCTTGACGCCGCCCGCGCGCTTCAGATCGAGCTGACTTTCGTCAATGCGCGCCCCGATGGGGGCGTTGAATTCCAGGCGGGCCCGATCGCGCCGGACCGGGCGTTTTCGCTTTTTTCGACTCTGGAGCGGCGATATGGGATCAGCATTCTCACCGCCGACATCGCGCGCAGCGGGGAGAGCCCGTCTAACGTCAGGCTTCAGGCGACTTTGTCGAGATGAAACAGCGCACCGAAACGAGGCCTCTTCTTTCCGCGCGCCTGCTCGGCGCGCTTTGCGGCGCGAGCGCGCTCGTCTATGCGCTCGCCTTTGCGCCCGCCTCTTTCATCCCGGCGCTGGCCATTCCGCCGGGCGCCGACGTCTCGGTGACGCGGGCGACGGGAACGATCTGGCGCGGCGTTCTGGAAAATGTTCGGACCCAAGGAGTCGCGGTCGGCGACATCGCCTATAAAACGAATCCGCTCGCGCTCTTCGCCGGGCGGTTCGCCGTCGATCTTTCGATCAAGAACGGCGCGCTTGCCGGGCGGGGCCGTTTCAGCGCCGGGCTTGACGGCAAAGTGACATTGGCCAAGGCGGCCTTCCGGTTCGAGCTCAACGCGGCGACCCGCTACGCCTTTCTCGGCGCGCCGCTCGACGGCGAATTGCGCGCCGATGTCGATCGCCTGACCTTATCGCGCGAAGGCTGCATCGTCAGCCGGACAAGGCTGTGGACGGACGCGCTCGCCGCGCCGGCGAAGCGCTTCGCGACGGAGGGCTTCGACCTTGCGGGCGATGGAGTGTGCAGCGGCCGCGACCTTCTTGTCGCGCTTTCGGGCGAGGGCGGGGTCGGCGCAGTCAACCTCTCAATGCGCGTCTCGCCGGACTTGTCTTATACGCTTATCGCCGAAGCCGAACCGGCGCGCAGCGAAGTCGCCGATATTTTGCGCTTTCTCGGTTTTGCGCAAACGGGCGACGCGCTGACGATCGGCGCGACGGGCGCCTTGCAGGGAGTAGGATCATGAGAAATCTCGCGGCGCTTGCTCTTGCCTTGCTCTGCGGATGCGCTTCGACCCCGAAGACGGCGAGGACGGCCGCCGCCGCCGAGGCCGGCGCCGAAGAGGGGATCGTCCTCGGCGCGCTGCCGGAGGCAGGCGTGCCGCGCGGCGCCTGCGGCATGGTGCTTTGGACCCTCGACGAAAACCGCCCGACGCCGATCTTCCGTTATGTCGCGGGCAAGAGCGCCGATCTCGTCATCGACGGCGCGCCGGTGACGATGACGCGCCTGCGGACAAATGGCGCGGCGGCCTTCGGCGTTTTCGAGAGCCAGCGTTTCGCGGCCCCATCTGGAATTGAGGCGGAGGTCGACGTCCGCTTCAGCCTCGGATTTGACGGCGGGATTTACCTTGAGCGCGGGCTCGTTGTCGTTCAGTCCCCCGATGGTTGGCGCACGGTCACGCCTTCAGCGGGCCTTGCCGGCTGCCGCGCGAAATAGGGCGGGGACCGCTAAGAAAGCGTATGCAAAATCACCGCCGCAACGCCGATCACGACGCCGATGCTGGTGAAGAGATAGCCGCGCCCGTTGGGCGTCAACGCCGCATGCGGCCCGAGATGGAAGGCAAGCAAATAGATCAGTCCGCCCGCGGTGAGGGCGAGCAAAGTCGAGATTTGCAACCCGGGGATGGCGTCTATGACATAGGCCCCGCCGACCGCGCCGAGCGGCGTCGTCATCGACGCCGTGAAAAAGGCCCAAATCACGGCCGGCCTGGTTTCCATGCCGGCTTCCCGCAGCAGAAAGTAAGCGATGACGCCTTCCGGAAACTCGTGCAACAGCAGCGCAAAAGTGGCGAGCCAGCCAGTGAAAACCGTGTCGTGGAACGCGGTTTGATAAAGCACCCCGTCCATGAAGGAATGCGATCCGAGCGCGATGATTGACGCATAGCCAAAAGCGAGATCCTGATCTACGGCGCGCCTGCCCGCGTAAGTCCTCAGCGATACGCCGATGACCGACATCACCCCGAGGCCGACAATGACCCATCGCCAGGCGTTCGGCGCAAGGCTCAGCGCTTCGGGAATGAGGTGGAAGAACACCGCGACAAGAAGAATGCCGACGGCGAAGGCGGAAAAATAGGCGCTGTTGCGCCGGCCCCAGTCGCCGGTCGCCGCCATCATCACAAGGCCGACCGTGCTGACCACGGCGGCGACGCAAGCGGCGACAAACCCGTTGATTGCTCCAGGGTCCCCAAGCACGAACTTAATTTACCCCCTTGAGGCCCGCGGGGCGGGGACGTCTCATCGCCGCCCGGCGGGACGCCCCACCAAAATCCGAGAGAAACCTTAGCAGCTATTATGTTATCACGTCACCCTGATTTTGACGTCTCCGTGACAGGCGGATTTCCGGCAGGGCCTTAAAAAAACTTGCGGAAGGGGGCATATTTGTTCGTGCTTCCTCGGAATGCTTGCTCTTGCCGCGGCGCGCAGCGTACTGTCCCGGCGCGGACGAGCTGCGTGAGCATCTCCACCTGAAAGGCGGGTAAGCGACGCGTGTCACATTGCGAACATCATGAGCGGTCGGCGAACGTGAAACGGCTCGTCTGGGCGTTCGCCGTGATCGTCATTTTCATGGTCGTCGAGTTTGTCGGCGGCTTTATTTCCGGGTCGCTCGCCCTGCTCGCGGATGCGACCCACATGCTCACCGATGCTGTCGCGCTCGGGCTCGCGGCGAGCGCCCACCATGTTTCCGGACGCCCCCCCGATCTGCGCCATCCTTTCGGCTATAGGCGGGCGCAAGTGGTCGCGGCTTTTACGAATGGCGTCCTGCTTGCGGGCCTCCTCCTCCTGATCGCCATCGAGGCGGTGAAGAGGGCGTTTTTCACGCCCGTCGAGGTGCAGGCGACCACGATGCTGTGGGTCGCCGTCGCGGGGCTTGTCGCCAATGCGGTCGCCTTCTGGGTTCTGCATTCAGCGCACACGGAGGATTTGAATGTCCGCGGCGCGCTGCTTCATGTCGTCAATGACCTGCTTGCCTCCGTCGCTGCGATCGTCGCCGCGGTCGTCATCATGACGACGGGCTGGATGCAGATCGACCCGATCCTGTCGCTCGTCGTTGCGGCGCTGATCGGGCGCTCGGCCTGGAAGCTCATCAGGGAGGCGGGGCATATCCTGCTCCAGGGCGCGCCGAGCGACATTGACGCGGGCGCGCTCGCCGAAGGCGTCAAAGCCGCGGCGGCGCATGTCGAGGACGTGCATGACGTCAGGATCTGGCAATTGACCCCCGGACAGGCCAACCTCACCTTGCATGCGCGCATCAACGACGCCCGCCATGCCGACAGCGTGCTCGCCGAGATCAAAGCCTTTATTGAAGCGAAATACGGCATCAGCGAGTCGACCGTGCAGATCGAGATCGGCCGGCCTTGCCCCGATTGCGACGCGCACGAGCACAGCGGCGCAACGGTCATCGCGCATGCCCCGCATCGGCGAGAGGCGAGCGCCGCAACCCATAGCGCCGCGGTTTTTGCGGCGCAAAAATAGGATTGAGGCGTCTTCCCTCTACGGGAATGAGAGACCTATAGAGCCGCAGGCGATAAGAGCTTGATCAGCGCGTCCGCGGCCCATCCTTCGTAACGCGGGAGTCGCCTGCGTCACGAAGGATGGCGAATATTCCGATGCGGATTTATTGTCCGCAGACCTTAGACCGCGCGCCCGCGCGCAGCGACCCGCCAACGCAATTTCGGCGCGCTAGGCGATGATTGGCGCTTGGCGGCCGGTTCTTCCGCTTTCGCCAGTCTCGCAACCGCTGCGACAAGCGCGATAAGAATGAGATAGCCGTCCCACATTTCGAGCGATACGGTCGCGCCGCCGACGCAGAAAACAACCAGCGCCATCTGTGCGAAATAGCCGAACCGGGCCGCCCAGGATTCTGCCTTGCCCCGCCGCAATGACAGGGCCGTGAAATAGGCCGTCGCCAGAAACGCAAGATAGATCGCAAGACCGACAAAGCCGGCGCCGCCCAGAATTTCGAAATAGATGCTGTGCGCGGCCTTGGCGCTCTTGGCGCGTTTCGGATCGACCTCCTTGGCGATCGCTTCGTGATAGGGGTTTCTGAGGCCGGCGCCGGTCAGCGGATGCGCGGCGGCGACCTTCGCATTGATGATCCAGGCGTCGACGCGGCCCATGAAGGACGCGTCTTCGGCCGCCTCGGCGATCGTCCCCATGCGTTCTTTCCAGTCGGTCGGCATGAACGCGATCGCGGGGCAAAGAACGAGAAGGAGCGCGGCGAGTATCGACAGCTTGCGCGAGGACCGCAGCCAAAAGAAGGCCGCAAAAACCATAAGTGCGACAAACGCCCCGCGCGATTGGGTGCCGAGAATGGCGATGATCGTCGCGACAAAGAGCGCGGCGAGTCCGATGCGAACGAGCCTTATGGACGCTTGCCCGCGCAGATAGAGGATGAGCGGAAGGACCGTCGCCATGATGACGCCGAGATGGTTATTATCCTCCATAATGGTGTTCGCCGGACCTTGGACCCGATATTGGCCGAGAGTTGCGAGCGTGAACAGCGCGCCCTTGAGCGCGAAAAAGCCGATGGCGATGACGACCATCCAGACAAGGGCGTGAACCTTCAGCTTGTCCGTCGTCATCTGCGCGGCGAGAAGCGCAAAAATGAGCACTTTTAGAAAGCGGTCATAATAGGGCGCCGAGTTCTCCGGGTTCAGCGAGAAGGCTTGCGAGACCGACAGCCACAGGGCGAAAAGGAGGAGGAGCGCCGTCAACGGGTCAAAGGCGAGACGCCAAAACCCGCCATGAAGAAGAAACGCCGCGATCGTCCCGCCCGCAATGACGACATTGAGCGGCAGGCCATAGACGCCATAGGCCATCTGATGCGGGCTCATCAGCGCAAACCACGCCCAGGCGAGGACGCCGACAAAGGGATAACGCAACGCCGTCATGAGCGAGACGATGATCAGTCCGAGAAGAAGGGCGTCGCGCATTGTCTCTCTTCGCGCGCGGGCCGCGCGTGCGCCTGTCCCTTTATGGAACAGCCCGCGCGGACAGGCTGCGCTCTGAAGGCTCCTTACAAGGATTGCGCCGCCTGAACGGCGGCGTTATTCAAGGCAGGAATAGCGGAAATTTTTTGTGCAATAGGCGCCCCTGGCGCCGGAAAAGCCCGCCCCCGTGCCGTCGAAGCGTTCTTGGTAGGAAGAATATCCCGCATTCGCGCAGGCGTCGCTGATAAGGGCGCGCAGACCGTCTTGAACCTTCTTTTTATAGCGCATATTGGGCGGCACCTTGATGACGAATTTCACCGTCTCGCCATCGGCCAGACGCTCGGCATAGTCATCTGGATAATCCGCCTTGACCTCGTCCGTCGTCGGCGCGTGTCCGGTCTGCTGGACGACGCATTTATCATTCGGCCCAGCATTGGTGTTGTCGGCGGCCGAAGATGTTGTCGC
>JBFXBB010000149.1:0-7040 GCA_050183685.1 Amphiplicatus sp. | reverse complement strand
ACGCGCTCGCCGGTCGCCGCGAAGATCGCATTCGCGACCGCCGGGGCGATCGGCGGCAGGGCCGGCTCGCCCGCGCCGGTCGGGGAGAAATCGGACTCGATGAAATGAACCTCGATCTTCGGAGCGCTCGCCATGCGCAAAAGCGGGTAAGCGTTGAAATTGTCCTGTTCGATGCGGCCCTTCTCGATCGTGACCTGAAGCCCCGCCATCGTGCTGAGCCCGTCAATGACGGCGCCTTCGCACTGATTCTCCGCGCCGCTGAGATTGACGATCGGCCCGATATCGGCGGCGACGGTCACTTTGTGCACGGTCAATTTCTTGTCGGCGGCGACGCTGACCTCGGCGATCTCGGCGAAATGGCCCGCATGGCTGAAATGGAAGGCGAGGCCGAGCCCGCGCCCCTTCGGCTTTTTCGCGCCCCATCCGGCTTTTTCGCAGGCGAGATTGATGACGCCCGCGGCGCGCGCGGTGTTGAGCGCGTAAGGCTCGCCGTCCTTCAGCCAGCGCGGCGCGCCCATGATTTCCAGGAGAACCTCGCGATGGTCCCGGCCGGCGGCGGCGGCGAGCTCATGGATGAAGCTCTGAATGGCGAAGGCGATGGCGCATGAGCCCGGCGCCCGCCAGGGCCCGCAAGGCGTGTCGAGCGGCAGCAGGGTCTGCGACAGGCGGAAATTTTCGAGCAGCAAGGCCGGAAATTCGCCGGGGCGGATCTCGCCGCCCGGAACCGGCTTCTTGCCGTCGCCGGAAAAGGTGATGAAATGGTCCGACCAGGCGGTCACCCGGCCCTTGCCGTCGAGTCCGCCCTTGAGGGCGTGGAAGCCGCCGACCCGATAGAAATCATGGGCCATGTCGTCTTCGCGGGTCCATTGCAGCTTTACCGGCGCGCCGACCCGTTTTGAAATGACGGCCGCCTCGCAAACGCTGTCATTCGTCAGCCGTCGGCCGAACCCGCCGCCGGCGCGCATCTGGCGAATGACGACCTTTTCGGGCGCGACGCCGATCGCCGCCGCGACGGCGCCGATGGCGCGTTGCGGCGTCTGCGTCGGCGACCAGATCTCGATCGCGCCGTTCTTATAGGAGGCGAGCGTGTTCTGCGGCTCAAGCGGGGCGTGCGCGACAAAGGGATAGGAATAGAAGGCCTCGACCGTCTTTTTCGCGGCGGCGAGCGCCGCCTCGACATCGCCTTTTGATTCGGATACGGACGATCCGTCCGCGTCGGCGAGCGCCGCGGCCTTCGCGGCGGCGTCCGACCAACTGTCTTTCGACGCGTCCGTTTCGTCCCATTCGACCTTGAGCGCGCGGCGCGCCTTGATCGCCTCAAAGGTCGATCTCGCGACGATCGCAACGCCCGGCATGACGGAGGCGACGTCGCCGTCGCCTTCGACGACAAAGGCGTCGACGATTCCGGGCATGGATTTCACCGCGTCGAGATTGGCCGAGGCGACGCGCCCGCCGACGGCGGGGCACTTTGCGTAAGCGGCGTAAAACATGCCGGGAATGCTGGCGTCGACGCCGAAAAGCGGCGCGCCGACGACGATTTTCGGGTTGTCGACGCCGGTGACGCGGCCGCCGAGAAGGCGATAGTCCGCCCTTGCTTTCAGCGTCACGCTATTGGCCGCCGGAACGGGGAGCGCCGCCGCCTTTTCGGCGAGCGCGCCATAGGACAGCGTCCGCCCGCTCGGCTTGTGCCGCGCCGCGCTGTCGCCTGTCGCGCATTCAGAGGCGGGAACGCCCCATTCCTTCGCGGCCGCCGCGACGAGCATCGCGCGCGCGACGGCGCCGGCCTCGCGATGGCTGTCCCAGTTCATCGGAACGGCGCGCGAGCCGCCGGCGAATTGCACGCCATAGCGCGCTGCGTCGATCTCGGCCTGCACGACCTCGACATCGTCCCATTTCGCGTCGAGCTCTTCGGCGACGATCATGGGGAGCGAGGTCTTGACGCCCTGGCCGATCTCGGGGTTCTTGGCGAAAATACGGATGACGCCCGCCGGCGTGATCTGCACATAGGGGTTCGGCGCGAAATCGCCGGCGGCGCCCTTCGCCGCCGCATTCCTTCCCTGCACGGATAATCCGATGACGAGGCCGGCGCCGGCCAGGCCCGAAATCTTCAAGAAGCCGCGACGGCTGACAGGCGAAGGCTCGGCGGGCGAGGAAAGGGCGCGGCCGCGCTTTTGCGCCTCGACCTCGGCGATGATCGCGTCGATCTCGGGATTGTCGGCGTAAGAGCGGCGTTCAGCCATTTTTCGTCTCCCCCATCGCCGCCGCCGCGGCCTTAACGGCGCGCCTTATGCGCTGATAGGTTCCGCAACGGCAGAGATTGCCGGCCAGCGCCTGGTCGATATCCTTGTCGCTCGGATCGGGGCGGCGCGCGAGAAGCGCCGCCGCCGACATGATCTGCCCGGCCTGGCAATAGCCGCATTGGGCGACGTCGTGATCGATCCAGGCCTGTTGCAGCGGGTGGAGCGCGCCGTTCTCGGCAAGGCCCTCAATGGTGACGATCGTCTTGCCTTCGAGCGTCCCGACGGCGATCTGGCAGGCGCGTTTCGGCGCGCCGTCGACATGGACGGTGCAGGCCCCGCAAAAAGCAATGCCGCAGCCATATTTCGTCCCGACAAGCCCGAACGTGTCGCGCAAGGCCCATAAGAGCGGCGTTTCGGGATCGATGTCGGGAAGGTTTCGGGTTTGGCCGTTTATCGTCAACTGAACCATTGGACCTCTCCCGGCGCTGCGCGTCGTCATTCGGCTCGACCGCTCCCTAACATTGTCCGCCGCGGCGGCGGAGTCACAATTCGGGGACCGGAGGCCATTTGGCGATCGCCGCCCGCCGCCGCCAAGCGGTCCTCACAAAAATTCGCCGCGGCGGGCGCGTCTTGCCGCGAAATGCGCTAAGGCTCGCCCGCCCGCCATGATGGACCGATCCCCAATGCGCGACCGGACAGACGCCCGACCCGCCCCGAGCGGCGCGACGCGCTTGCTGCGCGACATTCTCGCCGATCTCGAACGGCGCGCCGAGACGCGCCAGCCCGAGATGGCGCCGGCGCGCGCGGGCGCCCCGACGCCCGACGAAACGGCGAAAGAGGCCGAAGCGAGTCTCGGCGACGTCATGGAGCGGCTCGACGAGCGCGCCTTCGGCGTGCTTTTCCTGCTCCTTGCGCTGCCCTGCACGCTGCCCTTTGTCTATGTGCTGCCGCAGATCGTTTCGCTGCCGATGCTCGCCCTCGCCGCGCAGATGGCGTTCGGCCGCAAGACGCCCTGGCTGCCCAGGCGCCTCGCCGCGCGGCGATTCTCGATTCCCGACCTCCAGCGCGTTCTCGCGCGCAGCGAGAAATATGTCGCCTGGTTCGAGCGCCTCGCGCGGCCGCGGCTCAGGCCCGTGACGGGACACGGCGCGGCCAGATTCGTCGGCGCCATTCTCCTCGTGCCGATCGCCTCGATCCTCGTTCCCTTTCCGGGAACGAACACCGTGCCCGGGATCGGCGTCGCTATCGCCGCGCTCGGCCTGATCGAGCGCGACGGCGTCCTCGTTATCCTCGGACTCCTTATCGGCGTCGCCTGGGTCGTTCTGCTTCTCGTGCTCGGGCTTGAGGCGGCGGAACTCTTGAAGGCGTGGCTCGTGAACAGGTTGTAGGTTGTGGGTTGTGGGTTGTGGGTTGTGGATTTGTGACGCCTGCTAAATCCGCCGCCTGCAACCTCCAACCGCATCGCCCGCGACGATCCGCCGGAGGCGCAGGCCGGCGCGGCGCGCTAAAATCGCCGCCATGTTCTTGGCGTTCCGCGCGCGGCCTTTCGTCGAGCAGGCGCTTGTCGTCGCCCTTCTGGCAAGCGCGGCGCTGCTCCTGTCGGCGCATCTTTTCGAATGGGCGGGCTATGCGCCCTGCGCGCTCTGCCTCGACCAGCGCGAGGCGCATTGGGCCGCGCTCGCGATCGCGGCGGGCGGGCTCGGCGCGGCGCGGCTGATAAAGGCGCGCCTCGCCGCCGCGGCCGCCGTCGGCGCGGCGGCGCTCGTCTATGCGGTGAGCGCGGGGCTTGCCTTCTTCCATGCCGGCGTCGAATTCGGCTTTTGGCCGGGCCCGGCGAGCTGCGCGGGCGCAGGCGGCGGCCTCGCCAGCGTCGGCGAGCTCCAGAACGCGCTGTCGCAAAAGATCCGCGGGCCCTCCTGCGACGAGGCGCAATGGCGCTTTCTCGGCGTCTCGATGGCGGGCTATAATCTGCTTTTCTCGGCGGGCCTGTTCGCGCTCACCCTTGCGGCCGCCTTGCAGGCGGCGCGGCGAGAGAAAGAGGCGCGCCGCCTGCAGGAAGCAGGGAGCGCCCGATGACCCGCGGCGAGGCGGCTTTCGATCCGAGGACCGACCGTCCCGGCGCGGCGCGGATCGCGGACATGCTGCGCGTCGACCAGGCCGGCGAATATGGCGCGGTCGAAATCTATCGCGGCCAGCGCGCCGTCTTCGCCGGCCTGCCGCATAAGCGGCGCATCGCCGCGATCCTTGACGACATGGCGAAAAGCGAGGCCGCTCATCTCGCCGCCTTCGACAGGCTCCTCGCCGAGCGGCGCGTGCGCCCGACCTTGCTCTCGCCGATCTGGAAAGCGGCGGGCTTTGCGCTCGGCGCGGCGACGGCGCTGATCGGCGAGAAGGCGGCGATGGCCGCGACCGAGGCGGTCGAGGATGTGATCGAGGCGCATTATCAGCGCCAGGCGCGCGCGCTTGAGGCGCGCGACCCGCCGCTCGCCGCCGCGCTCAGCGCCTTCGGCGCGGAGGAAGCCGCGCATCGGCGGACCGCCGAGGCCGAGGGCGCGCGCGAGGCCGTCGGCCATCCGTTCCTGCGCGGCCTCATCCAGGCGGGCTGCCGGGCGGCGATCCGGCTGTCGGAGAAGATTTAGAGCCGGCAATTCCAATTGAGATCATGCTCCCGGTTTCTGTTTTATCGCGCATGTTTTCCGAAAACCGGTTCCCACTTTTCGGAATGCGCTCTAGGGTGCGGGCCCGCAAACACCCATCACGAACAGGTCTTCCATGCAATCAATCCCGCCGCGCCGCCTTGTCGGCGCTCTTGCCGGCATTTTCTTTCTCGCGCTCGGCGCCGGCTGCGGCCCGGCGACGGAAAGAGCGCCGGAAACCGCGCCGCCGGCGGGAGCGGCCGAGGCCGGCGCGAACCTTTCGGGCGCGCATGAATTCGTCGAACGGGTCGAGACGGCCTACCGGACCGAATTGGAGGAGGCCGCGCGGATCCAATGGGTGAACGCGACCTATATCAATTACGACACCGACTGGCTCGCCGCGAAGAACAGCGCGAAGCTGACAAAGCTCGCCGTCGACTTCGCCAATGAGGCGAAGAAATTCAACGGCCTCGATCTGCCGGCGGAGCTTCGCCGCAAGATCGACTTCATCAAGCTCGGCATCACCTTGCCCGCGCCGACCGAAGACGGCGCGGCGGACGAGCTCGCCGACATCACGACGCGCCTCGGCTCGCGCTATTCGACGGGCAAGATCGATCTGACCGGCGGCGCCTTCCCGCCGGCCGATCTCGCCGCCGCCCTGAAAGCGATCCGCAATCCCAAAGGCGACAATCCGGAGGCGGACCTTTCGGGAAAATCCGTTCGCCAGGACGAGACCGAGCTCTTGATGCGCCAGCTTCGAAAGCCCGCCGAGCTCGCCGAGGTCTGGACGAAATGGCATGCCGTCCCGGTGACGCCGGACGCGCAGGGCCGGACGATGAAGGACGACTATGCGCGCATGGTCGAGATCGCCAATGAGGGCGCAAGAGAGCTCGGCTATGGCGATGTCGGCGCGCTCTGGCGCTCGGGCTACGATATGAGCCCGGAGGAATTCGCCGCCGAGACCGACCGCCTCTGGGCGCAGGTCAAGCCGCTTTACGACGAGCTTCATTGCTTCGTGCGCGCCGAACTCAACAAGAAATATGGCGACGAGGCCGTTCCGCTCGACCAGCCGATCCGCGCCGATCTTCTCGGCAATATGTGGGCGCAGGAATGGGGCGCGATCGGCGACATCGTCGCCGTCGGGCGGAGCGGGCCGGCGATCGATCTCGACAAGCGCCTCGCCGCGGCCGGCTACACGCCGCTCAAAATGGTCAAGACCGGCGAGGCCTTCTTCTCCTCGCTCGGCTTTGCCCCGCTCCCCGAAAGCTTCTGGGAGCGCTCGATGATCGTCAAGCCCGCCGACCGCGAGGTCGTCTGCCACGCCTCGGCCTGGGATCTCGACAACGCCGACGATCTGCGCATCAAGATGTGCGCGACGGTCGGGGCGGAGGATTTCGTCACCGTCCATCACGAGCTCGGCCATAATTATTATCAGCGCGCCTATAAGGACCAGCCGATCCTCTTTCAGAACGGCGCGAATGACGGCTTCCATGAGGCGATCGGCGACATGATCGCGCTGTCGATCACGCCGGACTATCTAAAGGAGATCGGGCTTATCGACGCGGTTCCTCCGGCCTCGGAGGATATCGCGCTCCTCTTGCGCCAGGCGCTCGACAAGGTCGCTTTCCTGCCTTTCGGCCTTCTCGTCGACAAATGGCGCTGGGAGGTCTTTTCGGGCGCGGCGACGCCGGCGACCTATAATGAAGCCTGGTGGAAGCTGCGCGAGCAATATCAGGGGATCCGCCCGCCTTCGGCGCGTCCCGCGGACGGCTTTGACGCCGGCGCGAAATATCACGTGCCGAACAGCGTGCCCTATATGCGCTATTTCCTCGCGCGGCTCTTGCAGTTCCAGTTCTACAAGGCGGCCTGCGACGACATCGGCTGGGAGGGACCGCTGCATCGTTGCTCCTTCTACGGATCGAAAGAGGTCGGCGAGAAATTCCGGGCGATGCTCGAAATGGGCGCCTCGAAGCCCTGGCCCGAGGCGCTCGCCGCCTTTACGGGCGCGCGCCAGATGGACGGCTCGGCGATCATCGCCTATTTCGCGCCGCTGACGGCCTGGCTCAAAGAGCAGAACGCGCAACGGCAATGCGGCTGGTGAGCGGTTTTGCGGCCCATCCTTCGCGACGGCGCTTCGCGCCGCCTCAGGATGAGGCATTCTCTT
>JBFXBB010000148.1:0-7048 GCA_050183685.1 Amphiplicatus sp. | reverse complement strand
CTCGCGGCGGAACGCCGGGAAAATGGTCCGTTCAAGGATATTTACGATTTCGCCGAGCGCGTCGATCTGAAAGCCGTTGGCAAGCGCGCCGTCGAGAATCTCGCCCGCGCCGGGGCTCTTGACGGGCTTTGCCGCTCGCGCGCGGGCGCGATTTCCTCGGCCGACCTTCTTATCCGCTACTCGGCGCAGACCGCCGAGGAGCGCTTGAGCGACCAGGTCGGGCTTTTCGATCTCGCTGCGGCGCCGACCCTGGAGCGTCCGCGCCTCGCCGAGGCCGCTGAGTGGCCGCCGCATGAAAGGCTCGATCAGGAGCGCCAGGCGCTAGGCTTTTATTTTAGCGGCCATCCGCTCGACGATTATCAAAAGGAGCTCGTCCGGCTTGGCGTCGTCTCGGTCGGCGAAGCACGCGAAAAGGCGGGCGACGCGCGCGTTCTTGTGCAGATAGCGGCGGTTGTGAGGAGCCTGCGGATGCGCCGCTCGCGCGCCGGCAAGCCTTTCGCCTATGTCGAATGTTCGGACGCGACGGGCGATTTCGAGATCACGGTCTTTTCCGAGATCCTCGCCGCCTCGCGCGAGCTTTTCGAGCCCGGCGCGCTCGTTCTTCTGTCGGCGACGGCGGAAGATCGCGATGGCGACATCCGCTTTACCTGCGAGAGCGTCCGCCGGCTCGACGCGGCGGCCGCGGAGGCGACCTCCATGCTGAAGGTCGACGTAACGGACGCGGCGGCGCTTGATGCGGTTCGCCGACGGCTCGCCGCGGTAAAGCCCGCGAGCCGCGGGGAGGCGGGCCGCGTCGTTCTTTCGCTTCGCCTCGCCGAGACCGGCCGCGAGGTCGATATCGCGCTCGCCGAGCCGGCCGCCTGTACTCCGGCCATGCGCGGGGCGCTGAAAGCGCTTGAGGGGGTCGCGGACGTGGCGCTTATTTAGGCGGCCGCCAGCGGCGCGCCCCTCACCCAAAATTGCTTTCGCAATGTTGACCTCTTCCAGAGGGAGAGGCGAAGGCGCGCTTACGGCGGACCCGGCTCTTTGCCTTTCTCCTTGGGAGAAACAGGGTCCGCGAAGCGGGGCGGGCGACGCGCGCGCCGCCGCCCAGTCCCGACGTTTCTGTTGAAAATCCTCCCCAGAATGCTTATACGCGCGCCATCTCTCACGCAGCGCCATCTTCGGTGGCCTCGATGCGGGTCCTTTTCGGGACCCGCGGGCAAGGCTTTCGGGGGCGCGAGCCTCTTGGAATATTTCTTGGGGCGAACGCTTCTGGGGCGCTGCGGCGGCGAAACTGAAGGAGCACTGAATGGCGTTGCCAGAATTCTCGATGCGTCAGCTTTTGGAAGCTGGCGTGCATTTCGGACACCAGACCCATCGTTGGGACCCGAAGATGAAGCCTTACATCTTCGGCGACCGCAACGGCATCCACATTGTCGATCTTTCGCAGACGGTTCCGCTTCTGCATCAGGCGCTTGTCAGAATCCGCGATGTCGTCGCGGGCGGCGGGCGCGTGCTTTTCGTCGGCACCAAGCGGCAGGCGCAAAAGCCGGTCGCGGAGGCCGCGCAGCGCTGCGCGCAATATTACATGAATGTGCGCTGGCTCGGCGGCACCTTGACCAATTGGGCGACGATATCGCATTCGATCAAGCGCCTGAAAGAGATGGAAGAGATGCTCGATGGCGGCGGCTCCGGCCTCACCAAGAAAGAACAGCTCCAGCTCGCGCGCGAACGCGACAAGCTCAACGCCTCGCTTGGCGGCATTCGGGAGCTCGGCGGTCTTCCCGACATTCTTTTCGTCATCGACGTGAAGAAGGAAGCGATCGCGGTCAAAGAGGCCAAGAAGCTCGGCATTCCCGTCGTCGCCGTCGTCGACACGAATTGCAGCCCCGACGATATCGACTATGTCATCCCAGGCAATGACGACGCCTCGCGCGCCATCGCGCTTTATTGCAGTCTTGTCGCCGATGCGGTGATCGACGGCATTTCGGCGGGCCAGGCCGCGCTCGGCGTCGATATCGGCGCGATGGCGGACGCCCCGGCGGAAGAGGCGCTCGACAAACCGGGCATGGAGACGGCGACCGAGGAGGGCAAGACCGCGGCGGCTTAAGAGGGTGTAGATTGGAGGTTGCGGTCCAACTTCTTCCGTGCGCCCTTCAACCTACAACCTGCAACCCACAACCTTGAGGTAAGGAAAATGGCGGCTATCACAGCGGCGATGGTGAAAGAGCTGCGCGAAATGACCGGCGCCGGCATGATGGACTGCAAGACGGCGCTCGGCGAGACCGGCGGCGCGATGGAGGCTGCGGTCGACTGGCTGCGCAAGAAGGGCTTGTCAAAAGCCGCGAAGAAATCGGGACGCACCGCCGCCGAAGGCCTCGTCGCCGCCGCCGCCGCGCGCGAGGGCGCGGGCGCCAAAGCGGTCCTTGTCGAGGTCAATTCCGAAACGGATTTCGTCGCGCGCAACGATCTCTTCCAGAAGATGACGCTCGATATCGCCCGGACGGCGCTGTCGACTGACGGCGACGTCGAGACCGTCCGCAAGGCCGCCTATCCTGGCGCCGACAAATCCGTTGAGGAACATATCGGCGAGATGGTCGGCGCGATCGGCGAGAATATGACGCTTCGGCGCGCGGCGATGCTTTCGGTTCCGCAAGGCGTCGTTGCGACCTATGTGCATGGCCAGGTCGCCGACGGCGCCGGCAAGATCGGCGTCATGGTCGCCCTGAAATCCGCCGGCGACGCGGCGCGGCTCGAATCCGTCGGCCGGCAGATCGCGATGCATGTCGCGGCCGCGCGCCCGCTCGCCGGGCGCGTCGAGGACCTCGACCCCGATATTCTCGCCCGTGAGCGCGCCGTTCTCGCCGACCAGGCGCGCGGCTCCGGCAAGCCGGAGGCGATCATCGAAAAGATGGTCGAAGGCCGGCTCAGGAAATTCTATGAGGAAACGGTGTTGCTTGAGCAGGTGTTTGTCGTCGACGGCGAGACACGTGTCGCCGATGTCATCGCCAATCTCGCCAAGGAGATCGGCGCGCCGGTGGAATTTGCAGGCTTTAAGCGGCTGGAGCTCGGCGAAGGCGTCGACAAGACCGGCGGCGAGGATTAGTGACAGGGCGAGCGCGTTCGCCCCTGCCGCCGCTCACCCCCGCCAAGGCCGGGATTCAGGGCCGCGGGGTCTGAGCATGCGGTTCCGGGTCCCTGCCTTGGCCGGGATGAGCGGGCAGGGGCGTCAAAGGGCTCGCGCTGCCGTCGCCAGAAAGGGCGCCCCATGAGCAAGTCCGCCGTCGCCGCTCAAAGAAAGCCTCTTTACGGCCGCGTGCTGCTCAAGATCTCCGGCGAGGCGCTGATGGGCCCTGGCCAGTATGGGATCGACCTTGAAACGGTGAAGCGGATCGCCGAAGAGGTGCGCGAGACGCGCGATCTCGGCGTCGAGCTGTCGATCGTCATCGGCGGCGGCAATATTTTTCGCGGCGTCTCGCAGGCGGCCCACGGCATGGAGCGCGCGAGCGCCGATTATGTCGGCATGCTCGCGACTGTGATGAACGCGCTCGCGCTGCAAAACGCGCTTGAAGGCATTGGCGTCTACACGCGCGTTCTCTCGGCGATCGAGATGACGGCGATCTGCGAGCCCTATATTCGCCGCAGGGCGCTGCGCCATATGGAGAAGGGCCGCATTGTCATCTTCGCCGGCGGCACGGGCAATCCGTTTTTCACGACGGACACGGCGGCCGCGCTCCGCGCCGCGGAAATGGGCTGCAACGCGCTCTTGAAGGGCACGCAGGTCGACGGCGTCTATTCCGCCGATCCCAAGAAAGATCCAAAAGCGGAACGTTTTGACCGCGTCACCTATCACGAAGTCATGGTGCGCGACCTTAAAGTGATGGATCAGACGGCGATCGCGCTGACGCGCGACAATGCGATCCCGATCGTCGTTTTCTCGATCGCGCGCCCCGGCGGCATTGTCGGCGCCCTGACCGGCGAAGGCCCGCACACCGTGATCGCAGACCGCTAGCCGGCCAAGGAGAAAAACAAGATGAGCGCCAATCTCGATCTGAAGGATATCAAAAAACGCATGGACGGCGCCCTTGGCGCTTTAAAGGCGGAGTTTGGCGGGCTGCGCACGGGACGCGCCACGGCGAGCCTCGTTGAGCCTTTGCATGTCGACGCCTATGGCTCGTCAATGCCGATGAACCAGGTCGGCGCGATCAGCGTGCCGGAGCCCAGAACGATCACCATTCAGGTGTGGGACAGAGGACTTGTCAGCGCCGTCGAAAAGGCGATCCGCGAGTCAGGGCTCGGCGTCAATCCGGTGGTCGAGGGCGCGACCTTGCGCATCCCGATCCCGGCCTTGACGCAGGAACGCCGCCTTGAGCTTAAAAAGGTCGCCGGCAAATATGCCGAGCAGGCGCGCGTCGCCGTGCGCAATGTCCGCCGCGAGGGCATGGAGGCGATCAAGAAGTCGGGCGCGAGCGAAGACGAGCAAAAACGCCTGCACGACCAGGTGCAAAAACTCACCGATGAAGCGATCAAACATGTCGACGAGGCGCTCGCGGCCAAAGAAGGCGAGATCATGCAGGTCTGACCGCCTGCCGGAGCAAATGAGTTGACGGCGAACCCCGCCCCTGAAACCGCCGCGCCTTTTCCCGCCGCCGATATGCGGGCGGCGCCCGTTCACGCGGCGATCATCATGGATGGAAATGGCCGCTGGGCGACGGCGCGCGGGCTTGAGCGCGCCGAGGGCCATCGCGCCGGCGTCGAGGCGGCGCGGCGCGCGCTCGAAGCCGCGCGCGATCTCGGCCTCAAATATCTGACGCTTTACAGCTTTTCGACGGAGAATTGGCGCCGCCCCGCCGGCGAGATCCGCGATCTCATGGGGCTTTTGAAGCAGTTCATCATGGATGACCTGCCGAGATTGAAGAAAGAAGGCGTCAAGGTGCGGGTCGTGGGCGATCGGGCGAGCCTTGACCGGGAGTTGAAGCTTCTCGTCGCGCGCGCGGAGAAGGAGACGGAAGAGAATTCGGCGTTTGTCCTTCAGATCGCCTTCAATTATGGCGGACGCGACGAGATCTTGCGCGCCGCGAAAAGCGCCGCCAAGGCAGTGAAATCCGGCGGCGTCGAGCCGTCCGAGCTCGACGAGGCGCGTTTTTCGACTTTCCTTGACACGGCGGGCGTTCCAGATCCCGATCTCGTCATCCGGACGAGCGGCGAAAAGCGAATCAGCAACTTTCTTCTTTGGCAGGCGGCGTATGCGGAATATGTGTTTCTCGACGTCCTCTGGCCCGATTTCGACAAGGCGCATCTCGAAGCCGCGATCGAGGATTATCTTCGTCGCGAACGGCGTTTCGGCGGCGTCGCGGGCGCGTGATCAGGCGCGCGAACGCTGCTCGGCTTGTCCCCCGCTCGTCCCGGCTTTTTCTGTCTAACGCAATGCCTGCCGCTCGCAACAATTCTGTCCGCGCAGTCATGCGCAGCGCCTTCGCCAAGCGCGTCGCTTCGGCGGCGCTTCTCGCGCCGGCGGCGCTTCTTGCGGCCTATGCGGGCGGCGCCGTTTTCGCCGCGGTCGTCGCCTTCGCCGCGATCGTGATGTGTTTCGAATGGGCGCGCATGGTCGAAGGGCGGGATTTTTCGGCGGTCTTTTATGCGCTCGCGGCGCCGGGGGGGGGCGCCTTCACGCTCGCCGCCGCGGGATATTTTCCGTATGCATATGGTTTGTGCGTCGTGGGCGCGCTCGCCGCCGGGCTCGCCTCGCGCGCGCGCGCGCCTCGCGGGGAGGGGGCGGGCCGCGCGTCGCGATGGCGATGGGCCTCTTTCGGCGCCTTCTATATCCTTGCGCCGTCGGTCGCGCTTTTGTGGCTGCGCGGCGAGGTTGAGAACGGGCGCTCGCTTTGTCTGATGCTCTTTCTCGTCGTCTGGTCGGCCGACACGGGCGGCTATATCGGCGGACGCCTTGTCGGCGGCCCGAAAATGAGCCCCGCCGTCTCGCCGGCCAAGACCTGGGCGGGCGCGGCCGGCGGCGTCATCATGGGCGCGCTCGCGGGGGTCTTCGCCGCGCCGTGGATTAATGGCGCAGGCGCGGGCGGGTTCTTTGCGCTCGCCGGGGCGAGCCTTGGTCTTGCCTCAATTCTCGGCGACATGGCGGAATCGGCCTTCAAGCGGATCTTCGGCGTAAAGGACGCAAGCGGGTTCATTCCAGGCCACGGCGGCGCGCTCGACAGGCTTGACGGGATGATTTTTGCGACGACGGCGATGACCTTGGCGCTTTATTTTCATATGGTTTTCGGACGGATTTGAAGGGCAGGGGCATGCAGGCGCGAAAGCCGCGGCGGATCACAATTCTCGGCTCGACGGGCTCGATCGGCGTTAACACGCTCGATCTTCTCGATTTCGCCGCGCGTAAGGGCGAGGCCGAATTCGAGATCGAGGCGCTCACCGCCAATGGCAATGCTCGTCTTCTCGCCGAGCAGGCGCTGAAATTCCGGCCGCGTTTCGTCGCTATCGCCGATGAGAGCCGGCTTGAAGCGTTGAAATCGGCGCTCGCGGGGTCCGGTATTAAGGTCGGCGCTGGCCCGGCCGCGATCGAAGAAGCGGGCGCGCGCGACGCGGATTGGGTCATGGCGGCGATTGTCGGCGCGGCGGGCTTGAGGCCGACGCTCAAAGCCGCAGAGCGCGGCGCGGCGATTGCGCTCGCCAATAAGGAGTGCCTCGTTTGCGCCGGCGACGTTCTGACCGCCGCGATCGCGGCGGCGGGGGGCGCGCTCCTTCCCGTCGATTCCGAACATAATGCGATCTTCCAGGTCTTCGATTTCGAGCGCCCCGACCGGGTCTCGCGGCTGATTCTCACCGCCTCGGGCGGTCCTTTCCGGCAATGGACGCGGGCCCGCATGGCGACGGCGACGCCGGCCGAAGCCGTCGCCCATCCCAATTGGTCGATGGGGGCGAAAATATCGGTCGACTCCGCCACCCTTATGAACAAAGGCCTAGAACTCATTGAAGCGTCGCATATATTTCCTGTTCCTCAGGAACAGATTGAAATTGTCGTTCATCCGCAATCGGTCATTCATTCGAT
>JBFXBB010000147.1:0-7065 GCA_050183685.1 Amphiplicatus sp. | reverse complement strand
GGCCGCAGTTTTTTCGGCAACAGAAACGAACCGACGGGAAAATTTTCGTCGCCCGCCCCCTTGCCCGACGGGGTCTCGACCCGCGCCGGCGCCTCATTCTCGATGTCCGCAACCGCCCTCATGCGGGGCAAGCTTTACGGCTTTTCCGCGCCGCTGCAACTGTTGAAAGAGCGCAATGTCGGATAAGGCTTTGGCGCATGATTTCGGTCGTCGTCGCCGCGCTTTCCCTCGCCGCCTGGCTCGGTCTCGCCTTTGCGCGGGGCGGCTTTTGGCGCGCGAAGGAGCGGCTCGGCGAAGCGCCCGAACCCGGCGCCTGGCCCGACATCGCGATCGTCATCCCGGCGCGCAACGAGGCCGACAGCATCGCGGCCGTCATCGCCTCGCATCAGGCGAGCGATTATCCGGGCGCCGTTGTCGTCACGCTCGTCGACGACGCCTCGACCGACGGCACGGCGACGCGCGCCCGCGCCGCCAATGGGCCGCGCCGCCTCGATATCATAGCGGCGCCGCCTCTGCGTCCGGGCTGGACCGGCAAGCTCTCCGCGCTCGACCACGGGATCGCGCATACAAGGAAGGCCGCGCCGAACGCCAAATATCTCTTGCTCACCGACGCCGATATCGCGCATGCGCCTTCAACCCTGCGTCGTCTCGTCGCCAAGGCGGAGGCGGAAAATCTCGGGCTCGTCTCGCTCATGGCGAAGCTCGACGCGCGCGGAATCTCTGGCGCGCTTCTCATCCCGGCTTTCGTCTATTTCTTCCAGCAACTTTATCCTTTCGCTTGGTCGAACGATCCGCGAAAAGGAACCGCGGCGGCCGCCGGCGGCTGCATGCTCGCCGCCCGAGACGCGCTCGACGCCGCGGGCGGCGTCGCCGCGATCAAGGATCGCCTCATCGACGATTGCGCCCTGGCGCGTCTTCTTAAAAGCAGCGGCCGACGCATCTGGATTGGGCTCGCCGAGCACGAGGTCGTCAGCCTCAGGGACAATCGCCATCTTTCTTCCATCTGGAGCATGGTCGCGCGCACCGCCTTCGAGCAGCTCGGACGATCCCCGGCGCTCCTTTCCGGCGCGATCATCGGCATGGCGATCATCTATCTCGCGCCGCCGATCATCCTCGCCGGTTTTCCCTGGCATCGAAATGCATTGGCCGCGGCCCTTGCGACCGCCGACATCGCCTTGATGGCCCTAACCTACCGACCAATCTGCGCCTTATACGGACAGCCATTTTGGAAGGCGTTTCTCCTTCCCCTCGCAGCGCTCCTCTACATGTCGATGACGCTTTCCTCCGCCGTCGCGCATTTGCGAGGGCGGGGCGGACTCTGGAAAGGCCGCGCCTATCCGTGATCAGGCGAGCGCCGCGGCGATATTTCTCCGCCTGCACGAACCGTCCTTATGCGGCGCGATTGCCTTTTGAACTTTCGGCGACATGATGATACGGTCCGGACCGGGACAGGCGCCGAACAAAGGGGGGCGGCATGTTTCTGTTTGGGTTTAACCGCTATATCGCGCCGACGATCATCAAGATCATCTATTATCTTGGCCTTGTCATGACGGTGTTCGGCGGGCTCGGCCTCGTGCTATACGCCCTCACCGAAATGCAAACGCTCGGCGTTTCTTTCTCCGCGAAAATGATCCTTGGCGCCGTCTTCGGCGCGCCTGTCATCATCCTCTTCCTGCGCTTTACGACGGAGTTGTGGCTCGTCATGTTCGAAATGCACGACCGTCTCGCCGAGATGCGCGAGAAGCGGTAGGCCTCAGCGCAGGAGGCCTTCCGATTTGAGCCAATCCAGCGTCTCGACGAGCGCCGGCTCAAAGGCGCCGGCGCGCCAATCGAGTTCGCGCGCCGCCTTTTCACTGGAGAAAGACACGCGCCGTCCGGCGAGCCGCACGCCCGTCAGCGGCGCCATTGGCGGCTTGCCGGAAAATCGCGCGATTATGTCGGTGTCGATGACGCCCGCGAGCAGCGCGACGGCGTAAGGAAGCCTCATCGCCGGCATGGGGCGTCCGGTCAGCCGCGCGATGCAATCCAGCAATCGGCGCATCTCGACATTTTCGCCGCCCAGCACATAACGCCCGCCGCGCCGGCCGCGGTCGCGGGCGGCGATGAGGCCATCCGCAAGGCTGTCGACCGGCACGAAATTCAGCATACAGTCGATATAGGCTGGCGTTCGTCCGTTTGCAAAATCGAGGATCATGCGCGTCGGCGGAGTGAGACTTTTGTCGCCCGCGCCGAGCGGTTCGGTCGGGATCGCGATAACGGCGTCGAGCCCTCCGGCGACGGCCGCCTCGACGGCGCGCTCGGCGAGGCGCTTCGAGCGCGGATAGGGCCCGAGCATGTCGCACGGCTCTAAATTGATCAGCTCATTGGCGCTTGACGGGCCGATCGGCGCGCGCCGGCCCACCAGCGTCGTGAGGCTTGAGCAGTGCACGAAGCGTTTTACGCCAGCCCGCGCCGCCGCCGCGAGCATGATCTCCGCGCCGCGGCGATTGGCTTTATCGAATGCGTCTCCCCGCCGCGCCCAAAGCTGCGCATTCCCGGCGAGATGAAAAACATATGTCGCGCCGTCGAGCGCATCGCGAACGACCGCCTCATCATGTATCGACCCTTCAATCTCGCCCGGCGCCCCGGCGGGCGCGAGATCTAGGACCCGCGTTTCCTCTCCCCGCTCCCGCAGCCTGCGGACAAGCCGCCGGCCGACAAAGCCGGCGCCGCCGGTGACGAGATTGAGACTCAAGACGCGCCCCCGCAGACAAGGATCCCCTCATCGGTGACGGAGCCGATGACCAGCGCATTCTTCCACTCGACCGCGACGGTCGCCGCGCTGAAGAGCGCGCCCGTCGGATCGTCGAACAGCACCGCAACATCGCCCGTCTGCGGATTCGCCTTGATGACGCGGGACGGCGCGCCGCCGACGAAAAGGCGGCGATGCAAGGCAATTTTCAACAGCGACGGATGCACCGCGGCGACAACGCCGCCATCTGCGGCAAGCGTCAGATTATCCGGCCCTCCGGGCGTTTTGATCTTGATGCGGAGCGTAAGATCGCCTGCATCCGCTGTCATGATGAGAATGGCGCGCGCGCGCGTATCCGCGAGCGCGATGTCGTCGTCCGGCAATAGCGTCATGCCGTTCGCGAAGGCGGCGCGGGCGTAGACCGTGCGCCCGTCCTCAGTCGCAACGCCGCTGCGGCGCGCCGGAAAAACATCTTCAAGCGCGGCGCGCCAGTCGCAATATTCATGATCGAATGAAAAATAGAGTTTTCCTCCATCGTTCAGAACATCATTGGCTGCACAGGGCGCTTTTTCGTTATCGCCGGGAAGCGCCTCGCCGCCGGCCCCGATACGCAAGAGCCGCGGCGTCATACGCCAATGACCGCCTGTCCTTCGATAGGCGCGATTGATGACGAAGAGTTCGTCCGCCGCGGCGTCGAAGCTCAGCCCATGCGGGCGCAGGCCGCCAGGAATGACGCTTCGTACAACGGCGCGGACCGGCAGGCTGTCGTCTGCGTCGAGCAGGGCCGCAAGCGAGACGGCATAAACGCCGCCTTGCGGAATAGAGGCGGCGCCGCGCCGCGCCGCCCGCTCCGCCGCGCGCCGGTCATAGGCCGAGACGAACAGGCGGTCATGCGCGGCGTCGAGCCCCATATCCTCGGCGCCGCGAATCGAAACGCCGCTTTCATCGATCAGCGCGACGCGGCGACATTGATCGAGCGGATATTTCGGCGAAGCGAGCGAGACCTCCTTCGCGCATCCCGCAAGCAAGATCAGCGCGGCCATCGCCTGAAGCTTCAGCCGCAGCGAACGTTCTTGCGTCATGGCGCCCTCGCCTGCTCAACCCGCCTTGATGGCGGGCGGCGCGTAGGCCCATTTGCCGATGAAGCGGCCGAGCCGGCCTTCGACCTTGCGCGCCGTCTCGGCCGAACAGGCGAACTTATTTTTTTCAAAACTGTTGACGGAGGCGAGATAGGCCTCGAATTGGGGACGCGCGGCCTCCAATCCGGGAAGGCCAAGCGCCGAATAGGCCGCCGCCACGGCCTCCATCGGCTTTGCATCGAGATCGGCGTAGGACAGCTCGACGAATCGATCCCGCGGAATATTCTGCGCGTCCCTTTCAAGGGCGCCCATCATGCGTTCATAAACCCTAAGAATTGTTTCGTCGATATCGACATGATCATATGGTTGCAGCGCGAACTCCTTGAGGAGCTTCCTATAGAAATTGCGCATCGACACGAAGACTTCAAACGGGTTTCGATGAATGTGTATGAATTTTGCCGACGGAAACATGTCGGCGAGCATGGCAAGGCGCGCCGTATAGACGGGATTCTTTATAAGCAGCGGCTTTTCGTCCTGGTAAAGATAAAGTTTGCGCATCAAATAGGTAAAGCGCTCTTTCCATGCGTCGATTTCGGTGCTCGCGCAGCCGTCGAAGAAAAGGCCGCGGGCGAGAAATTCGTCGAAGCGCTTCGGAAAGTAGATTCCGTGATAGAAAGAAAGATCGGACATGTTCGCAATCGCGATCTCGTCCTCTTGGGGGCTGTCCGGCGTCACGGGAATATTGTCGATATAACGATGCTCTGGAAGCGCGCGCTCAAGCAGCGGCCGGAAGGCGCGCGCGAGGCCGAAGAGATCCCAGGGAAGACCCGTCGCGACCGGCGGCGTGAAAGACCACGCGCCGCTTTTCGCCATGATATTGTAAAGATGCGTCGTTCCCGACCGCCAATGGCCGAGAATGAAGACGGGCGGCTTCATCGCCGCGGCGGCGGGCAAGCGCCCTCCAATCGCTATTCGCTCCGCCGTGGAAAACGGCCACCGCGCGAGCGCGGCCGCCGCGATCATCGCGCCGGCGCCGATTTTCGAGGGCGCCCCCGCGCGCGCGACGACGGCCGTCAGCGTTCCGATATTCGCGCCGCAAAGCGGGTGAGCCATAAGCGTCTCTTAACCAATTCCGGGCCAATCCTCCTGCGCTTTACCGCAGGCCCCGCCGCTTGGCCAGCGCCCGCCCGCCGCCTTCTTTTCACCGCGATTCAGCCTAAGGTTAATCGGACAATGCGACACTGGCGCCTGATCAGTGGACAGCGCTGAGGACAGGTCCGGTGAGTTCTTCGACGAGCAGGCGGATTTCGGCGGGCCTTTTGACGAGCGTCAGCCTCGCCGTCGCGGCGGCGGCTTTGGCCCCGCCGCGAGCGGCCAGGGCTGCCGAAGACTACAGCGTCGACATCGTCGGCGCGCCGAACGGGTTAAAAAAAGAGCTTGAGCGCGTCTCGCTCGTCGCCGCCCGCAATCGAGTGTTTGCGACCACGGCCGCGCTTCGGCGCGCCGCCGCCCACGACATCGAGGCGCTCGAAAAGGCGCTGAAAGCGGCGGGCTATTACGCCGGCGAGGCGGCCTATTCGATCGACGCCCCGGGAGCGTCCGAAAAGCCCAAAGTCACGTTCGAGATCAAACCGGGCGCGCTGTTCAAGATCAACCGATACGAGATCGTTTATCAGGACAAGGATGGCGGCGCGCGGCCGGCGAGCCTCGAAGAGGCGAAACTTAATACCGCGGGCGCCGCCGACGGCGCGGCGCTTCAGGCGCTGCAACAGGAATTTCTCGGCGTTCTCTGGAATAAGGGCTATCCGGGCGCGAAAATTGTCTCGCGCCGCGCCGAAGCCGATCTCGCAAGCGGCGAGGCGCGCGCGGTGTTTGTTTTCGAATCCGGCCCCCACGCAAAATTCGGGGCGCTGAAGATCGACGGGGCCAAGACGACGGCGCCCGTCTATCTCGAAAAACTGAAAACCTGGGAGAAAGGCGAGGAATTCGACCGTTCGAAGCTCGTTTCCTATCGCGACCGGCTCGCCGCGACGGGCCTCTTCGGCGGCGTCGATGTCGCGCCGGGCCCTCCGGACGAGGACGGCGCGGCGCCCGTCCTGCTGACGCTCGAAGAGAGAAAGCGGCGGACGATCGGCGTCGGCGCTTCCTACTCGACCTCGGAAGGACCGGGCGGACGCATCTTCTTCGAATATCGAAACGCCTTTCATCGCGGCGAACTCGCCCATGTGGAGTTGGCGGGAACGGGGATCAAACAATCGGCGACCTTCAATTTCAACAAGCCGCTGCCGAAATTTCCGGGCTCGGGCTATGCGTCCTTCGAGTTCAGCAATGAGACGACGGACGCCTACAACGCGCGGACGGTCGCGGTCGCCTCGGGGCTGTCGCGGCGATGGCTCGACGACCGGCTCGAAACGCGCGCCGGCGCGGCTTTCGAGACCTCGAAGGTCAAGACCGATATGAGCGAGGAGCGCGCTTATCTCTTCTCAACGCCGCTCGCTGCGACCTGGAACACCGAGGACAGCCTTCTCAATCCGACAAAAGGCCTGCGCGCGACGATCATGCTGACCCCCTATACGGGCTCCGACAGTTTCACGCTCGCCGAGGCGACGGCGCGCACGCGCGTTAATTTCGGTGCGGACGACCAATTCACCGCGGCCTTCCGCGCGCGCTTCGGAGCCGCCTTCGCGACAACGCTTGCGGGGCTCGCCTCGAACAAGCGCTTTTATGCGGGCGGCGGCGCCTCGGTGCGCGGCTACGCCTATCAGGCGGCCGGCCCGCTCGACGCGGATGGCGATCCGATCGGCGGACGCTCGGTGGTAGAAGGCGCCTTCGAGGCGCGCGCGCGCGTGACCGAAAATATCCAGCTCGCCGCTTTCCTCGATGCAGGCTCGGTATCCGAACGCTCCCTGCCCGATTTCGGCGAAAAATTCTTCCTCGGCGCCGGCGCGGGGCTGCGTTATTTCACGGCGGCGGGACCGATCAGGCTCGATATCGCGGCGCCGATCGGCAAACGCGAAAGCGATCGCGGCTTCCAGCTTTATATTTCCCTGGGGCAGCCATTCTGATGCGGCGCATCTTGATCATCGCGGCGGCGGCGGCGACCGGCTTCCTGCTGATCGGACTCGCGGGGCTTTTGGTTCTTTTTCATACGCCGCCCGGGCGCGCCTTTCTCGTCTCCCTGATCGAGAAAGAGGCCGGCAAGGCGATTGGCGGAAAGGCCGAGATCGGCGCGCTCGGCGGCGTCCTGCCGAACAA
>JBFXBB010000146.1:0-7162 GCA_050183685.1 Amphiplicatus sp. | reverse complement strand
GGTCGATCTCATCCGCACCGAGATTATAGACGAATTCGATCTGGCGCGTCTGGCAGCCTTCGAGAATGCCTGCAAGATCGCGCCCGTTCTTTCCGGGGAGGAAACCGAGATCGAGCGCGCCGACGCGGGCGGCGGCCGTATGAAGCACGTTGAATCCGTTCCAACCGTCCTTGACGGCGCCGACGGCGTCGGCGAGTCTCGCCGCCTCGGCGAGCACGGCCGCGCCGTCAGGCCGCGAAAGCGCGCCCATGCCGACAATGATGACCGGCCGCTCGGCGTTCTTCAGCATCGTGAAGAACGCTCCCTCCCCGCGCGCGATCGCGGAAAGCGTTTCGGGCCCGGCGCCGAGATGCTCGTAATCGTAAGTGAGCGGCGCAGCCGCGCCGATAAGTCCGATTTTGATGTCGAGATTGGCGAGCCATGCTTTACGGATGCGCGCGTTGACGAGCGCGGCCTCTTTGCGCGGATTCGTCCCGATCAGGAGGATCGCGTCGGCGCGTTCGAGATTGGCGATGCCGGTGTTGAAGATATAGCTTTCGCGCGCGCCCGAAAGCGGCGCGCCATCCTGGCGGCAATCGAGATGCGGCGAGCCGCCCGCGATCATGAGATCTTTCAGCGCCTTCACCGCTTCCGTCGGAACGAGATCGCCGACGATCGCGGCGACCTTGTCTTTATGCGTCGATTTCAGTTTCTCGGCGACGACGGCGAAAGCTTCATCCCAGCGCGCCGGCCGCAACAGGCCGGCCTCTCGGATATAGGGCCTGTCGAGACGCTGGCGCTTCAGGCCGTCCCAGACGAAGCGCGTCTTGTCGGAGATCCATTCTTCATTCACGCCCTCATGGAGGCGCGGCAGAATGCGGAGAATTTCACGGCCGCGCGCATCGACCCGGATATTCGAGCCGACCGCGTCCATGACGTCGACAGTCTCTGTCTTTGTCAGTTCCCAGGGACGCGCTTCAAACGCGTACGGTCGCGAAGTCAGCGCGCCGACCGGGCAGACGTCAATGAGATTGCCGGTGAGCTCGGACTCGACCGCCTTTTCGAGATAGGTCGTGATCTCGGCATCCTCGCCGCGATTGACGAGGCCGAGATCGTCAACGCCGGCGATCTCGGTCGCGAAGCGGACGCAGCGCGTGCACTGAATGCAGCGCGTCATGAAGGTCTTGATGAGCGGGCCCATATATTTTTCTTCGACGGCGCGCTTGTTTTCGGCGTAGCGCGAGCCGTCGCGGCCATAGGCCACGGCCTGGTCTTGCAGGTCGCACTCTCCGCCCTGATCGCAGATCGGACAGTCGAGCGGATGGTTGATCAGCAGAAATTCCATCACGCCTTCGCGCGCCCTCTTCACCATCGGCGTATTGGTGAAAAGCTCGGGCGGCGCATTGTCGGGCCCGGGGCGCAAATCCTTCACATTTTGCGCGCAGGACGCGACCGGCTTTGGCGGCCCGCCTTTGACTTCGATGAGGCACATGCGGCAATTGCCTGCGACCGAAAGCCGCTCATGATAACAAAAGCGCGGAATCTCCTCGCCCGCGGCCTCGCAGGCCTGAAGCAAAGTGAGACTCAAGGGAACCTCGACCTCCCGGCCGTTCACCTTGATCACGCGCATATCGGTCATTGCTGTCTCCGCCGGACGTCCATCCGCCCTACGATCGGCCCTCCTTTCCGTCAAGCCAATAGCCGATCCGCTGCAGGGCCTCGTTCTGCTCAAAGGCCTGACGGCGCGCATTCTCGGCCATCAGCTTTAACCGAACGAGCGTTTCGCCTTGCTGGCGCACCTGCTCATGGATAAGCGCGATCCGGCTTTCGACCGCCGCCCGCATGCGCCTGTCCTCGCCAAGCATGCCGAGGATCTGCGCCAACATCAGCCGAAGATCTTTTTCGGACTCCATTTCGTTGTCTCCCCGCCCTGCAGCCCCGATTCAGGCCGCATTCTGACGATATATGATGCAAAAGTTGCGAATATAACAACTTTTTCCCTTAATTGTTGCAACATTCACAATCGCCTTCGGGCGTGACGCTCGACATCTTCGGCCGATGTCTTCTGATGTCGGCTGGATCAAGGCGGCGCTAAAACGCACGCCCGGTAAAACACAAGTCGGAATGGCCGAAGCCCTCGGCGTTAACCGCTCGGCGGTCACCCGGTTGTTGAACGGCGACCGGCAGTTGAAATTCCACGAGGCCGAAAAAATCGCCGCTTATCTCGGCGTCGCACTGCCGATCGGCCTTTCCGACAGGGGACGGGAATTCGCAGGCCCGGGCGCGCCGATGGCGGCGGTGTCAGAAGACGCGCCGGTCTACCGCGCGGCGGCGGATGGCGGGCGCTGGTCGCTGGCGCGCCACGAAACCCCGATCGATTATCGTCCGCGCGCGCCGCATTTCGAAAAGGCGGCGACCGTCTTCGGTCTTTACGCGCCGGACGACGCGATGGCGCCGCGTTTCCTCCCGGGCGAAATCGTCTGGGTCGATCCGGCGCGGCCGGCGCGCCCGGGCGACGATGCGCTCCTTGTGGAAAAGCGGCGCGGAAAAGGGCCCGAAACCGTCATCCTTGCAAAGCTCGCCGCTATCTCGCCGAACCGGATTGACGCCCGCCAATATCGCGACGGCAACGAGATCCGGCTGGACGCGCGACGCTGGTCCGCGCTGCATGTGCTGGCGCGCTATTAGAGCATCGGGCATCCATTCATAGGCAAATCTCCTTCAGCCCGCTCATCCCGGCGAAAGCCGGGATGAGCGGATTTGGGGCGGCTTTCGTGATTCCAATTCAGCGCACGCCGCTCTGGCGCGGCGGACGACAAATCGCGATCGGCGGCCCGCTAAGAGCGGCCGGCCCGGCGATTTCCTTGAAGCGCCTCAACGCTCGTCGCCACGATAATGCCGGCGATCAGGGCGTTGGCGGCGCTCTCAAACATGCTCAGCGCCAGGACGAACGTCACCACAAAAACGGCCGTATCGACCAAATATCGCATAAGGCCCCTCCCGTTCCGGAGACCTTTCGAGTGAGACAGGATTTTATTCTTTCAGAGTTAATGGAATATTGAAACTATATTCCGCACCGCAACATCCCTCTACGGAGCAATCAAGACGAGCGCGCCGGTCGACGCGCCGCGGCGCAATATTTCCTTCGCTAGCGTCTGCTTCAGACTTTTGTCAGCGCGTCCGCTCCGAGGATCGTCGTCCATTCGCGCACGCGCCAGCCCGTCGCGACCCCGTTCACGACGTAAGGGTCGTTCCTGGCGAATGTTTCGACGATGTCGCGCGAAGCGGTCTTGAAGACGAGCGCCGAACCGTCAAGCGGATCGTTGAGTATCCCGCCAAGATGCAATTCCCCGCGCGCGACCGAAGCGCGCGCATGCGCCAGATGCGCCGGCCGCCACGGGGCGCGCCGCTCAAGATAGTCGGACGGGTAGTCGTAGAAGAGAATGAAATGCTTCATCGCCTTACTCCGCCGCGACGGCGACATGCGGCCGGTCGGCGCGATAAAGATTGATGCGCTCTTCGATTTCACGCCGGAAATGACGGATGAGGCCCTGCACCGGCCAGGCGGCGGCGTCGCCGAGGGCGCAAATCGTGTGGCCCTCGACCTGGGCGGCGACGTCGAGCAGCTTGTCGATCTCCGTCGTCGCCGCATTCCCGACCGCCATGCGCTCAAGCACCCGCCACATCCACCCTGTGCCTTCGCGGCAGGGCGTGCACTGGCCGCAGCTCTCATGCTTGTAGAAATAGGAGATGCGCGCGATGGCCCGGACGATGTCGGTCGACTTGTCCATGACGATGACGGCGGCGGTGCCGAGGCCGGATTTGACTTCCTTCAGCGCATCGAAATCCATCAGCACGTCATTGCAGATTTGTTCCGGAATTAACGGCACGGAGGAACCGCCCGGAATGACCGCCTTCAGATTCTCCCAGCCGCCCCTGACGCCGCCGCAATGGGTATTGATGAGAGTCTTCAAGGGAATCGACATTTCCTCTTCGACATTGCAGGGCCGTTCGACATGGCCGGAAATGCAAAAAACCTTCGTGCCCGCATTGTTGTCGCGACCGAATTTGCGAAACCATTGCGCGCCGCGGCGGATAATGGTCGGCGCGACGGCGATCGATTCGACGTTGTTGACGGTGGTGGGGCAACCATAGAGCCCGGCCCCGGCCGGAAAAGGCGGCTTTAAACGCGGTTGGCCTTTTTTGCCTTCAAGACTTTCGAGAAGCGCGGTCTCCTCGCCGCAAATATAGGCGCCGGCGCCATGATGGACGAAGACGTCGCAGTCATAACCCGAGCCGCAGGCGTTCTTGCCGATAAGGCCGGCGGCGTAAGCTTCGTCGATCGCCGCCTGCAAGGCGTTGCGTTCGTCGACAAATTCGCCCCGCACATAGATATAGGCGGCGCGCGCGCGCATCGCGAAAGCGGCCACGAGGCAGCCTTCAATCAGTAAATGCGGATCATGCCGCATGATGTCGCGGTCCTTGCAGGTGCCGGGCTCTGACTCGTCGGCGTTGACGACAAGATAATGCGGCCGCTCGCCAACCTGCTTCGGCATGAAGGACCATTTAAGGCCCGTCGGGAATCCCGCCCCGCCCCTTCCTCGCAATCCTGAATCCTTGACCTGCTGGACGATCCAGTCCGGCCCCATAGCGAGAATGTCTTTCGTCCCGTTCCACGCGCCGCGCCTCCTCGCGGCTTCGAGGCGCCAGTCATGAAGCCCGTAGAGATTGGTGAAGATCCGGTCTTTGTCATGAAGCATTATTATTACTCCGCCGGCGCCAGTGGTTTCGAATTCGGCAATTCGCGGATCGGCGCGGCCCCAGAGCCGTCGTAAAGCGACGGCTCCTGCAGCGTCGTCGGTCCGCCATCCGGATCCGATGTATGCCGCCGCGGATTTTGCGAGCCCGGATTCGTCTTTTCGCCGCGTCGCCACTTGCCGAGAAGATCTTCGAAAATTTCCGGCGTCAGGTCCTCATAGAAATGATCGTTGTCCTTGGTCGAAACCTGGACCATCGGGGCGTTGACGCAAGCGCCAAGGCATTCGACTTCGAGCCAGGAAAGCTTGCCGTCCTCCGTCGCATGCATCGGCTCGCCGATAACGCGCTTGCACGTCTCGACAAGACCGCCCGCGCCGCGCAACATGCAAGGGGTCGTGCCGCAGACCTGCACATGAACCGCGCCGACAGGCGCAAGGTTGAACATCGTATAGAAGGTCGCGACCTCGTAGACGCGGATATAAGACATATCGAGCTCACGCGCGATATGCTCCATCATCGGGATCGAGACCCACCCCTCCTGCTTCTGTCCGCGCCAGAGAAACGGGATGACGCAAGAGGCCGGGCGATCCTCCGGGTATTTCTTCAGTTGCGCCTCGCACCAGACTTTATTTTGGGGCGTCCAAGCAAAGGAGGCGGGCTGGTGTTTATGCGGTTTGCGGGCGGACATGCGATCTTACTACTCCATCACAGGCTTCGGCGTCAGCTTGTCGAGCTGCTTTTGAGCCGTCTCAATCGAACGGCGCAAGGAGGCGCGGCGATAGGCTTTGACCTGGGGCCCCAGAAATGGCAGGCGCGCAAGGACTCCGCGGCGCAGCGCGATCATCACCACGAGGAAGCCGACGGCGGAATAGGCCGCCGTTTGCGGCGGCACGTCGCCGCTCGTCAGCAGCACTCTGAACGGCACAATGACAAAACCGACAATGAGGCCATAAAGGAGGCCATAGATCGCCGCGCCAAGATAGACGTGCCAGGCGGCGATGTCGCGGTGTCGCTCCTTCAAAGTCAACATCGCCATAATGACAAAAATAACGGCGACCGTCGCAGCGATCGCGCCCTCGAAATAGGCGCTGAGCCCGCCGCCGGCGCCGTTCAACGATCGATCTCCCCGAACACGATATCGAGGCTCCCCAAAATCGCCGAGACATCGGCCAGCAAGTGCCCCCGGTTCATCCAGTCCATCGCCTGGAGATGCGGATAGCCGGGCGCGCGAATCTTGCACTTATAGGGACGGTTCGTTCCGTCCGAGACGAGATAGACGCCGAACTCGCCCTTCGGCGCCTCGACGGCGGCGTAGACCTCGCCCGCCGGGACGTGAAAGCCTTCCGTATACAGTTTGAAATGATGGATCAGCGCCTCCATCGAGCGCTTCATCTCGCCGCGGCGGGGCGGGGCGACCTTGCCGTCGCTCGTCATCACGGGGCCGGACGTCTCGCGGATTTTCGCAAGCGCTTGCTTCATGATCGACAACGACTGCGTCATCTCCTCCATGCGGCAAAGATAGCGGTCATAGCAGTCGCCATTCTTGCCGATGGGAATGTCGAAGTCGTAATCGGCGTATGTCTCGTAAGGCTGCGATTTCCGTAAATCCCACGGCACGCCCGACCCGCGCACCATCACGCCCGAAAAGCCCCAGGCGAAGGCCTGTTCTTTCGTGACGACGCCGATATCGACATTTCGCTGCTTGAAGATGCGATTGTCCGTGATCAGCGTTTCGAGATCCCTGAGCGTTCGCGGGAACTGATCGCACCAAGCGTCGATATCGTCGATCAGTTGCGGCGGCATGTCCTGATGGACGCCGCCGACGCGGAAATAAGCCGCGTGCATCCGGCTCCCCGAAACCCGCTCATAAAAAACCATGAGCTTTTCGCGCTCCTCGAAGCCCCAGAGCGGCGGGGTCAAGGCGCCGACATCCATCGCCTGCGTCGTGACATTCAGGAGGTGGTTGAGGATGCGCCCGATCTCGCACCAGAGGACACGGATATGCTGGGCGCGGAGCGGGACATGGATTTCAAGGAGCTTTTCGGCCGCAAGGCAGAAAGCGTGCTCCTGATTCATCGGCGCGACATAATCGAGCCGGTCGAAATAGGGGATCGCCTGAAGATAGGTTTTGTATTCGATGAGCTTCTCAGTGCCGCGATGGAGCAGGCCGATATGCGGATCGACGCGTTCGACGACCTCGCCGTCGAGTTCAAGAACGAGGCGCAAGACTCCATGCGCGGCCGGATGCTGCGGGCCGAAATTGATGGTGAAATGCCGCTTCGACGCAGCCTCCGACGCCGAATCCGACACAATCCTCGAATCGTCGGCCATCAGGAGTTTCCCTTCGCTTTTTCGTCGCCCGGCAGGACATATTGCGCGCCTTCCCAGGGCGAGAGGTAATCGAAATTGCGATATTCCTGCACGA
>JBFXBB010000145.1:0-7180 GCA_050183685.1 Amphiplicatus sp. | reverse complement strand
AAGAGATTTTGGCCTCGATCCGCCGGATCATTTCCGAAGATGGCGAAGAGGAGGACGCGCCGATTGTCCCGGCCGGCGCGCCGGGCCGGCCGTCTCCTTTGCGCCCGCCGGCGCTGGCGGCTGAGCCCGCTCTCCCGGACGATGACGACACCTCCGAAATTCATCTCAGAACGGAAGACGTCGAAATGGTCAAAAAGAATACAGTCGAAGCGATGCAGGACGAGGGCGAAGAGGAAATCCTCGACGAAGGCGCCGCCGCCGCCGCTTCCAAGGCTTTTCACAGCCTTTCCCAGTCTGTCCGCGTCTCGGCCGGCGACGGGCGCACGCTCGAAGACATCGTCGTCGACATGCTGCGGCCAATGGTCAAGGAATGGCTCGACTCCAATCTCCCGGCGATTGTCGAGGAGAAAGTCGAGGAGGAAGTCCAGCGGGTCGCGCGCCGGCGGCGTTAACGCCGGGCGATCGATCTCGGTCAGAGCCCCGCGGCCCATCCTTCGTGACGCGCCTTCGGCGCTCCTCAGGATGAGGCTTTCCCCTTGCCGCAACAGAACACAACCCCCTCCTTCGTGACGCGCCTTCGGCGCTCCTCAGGATGAGGCTTTCCCCTTGCCGCAACAAAACACAGCCTCATCCTGAGGAGCGGGCCGAAGGCCCGCGTCACGAAGGATGGGCCGCGGAACGCCGCCTGCGCGCCTACATCGCGCGCCGCGGCCTTTGTGCGCCGCGGCGCGCAAGGCTATAAGCCGCATTCCTTGCAGCCGCCGCGGAAGCCTCGTCCTCAATGCTCGACAAATCCTTCGATCCCGCCGCCGAACCCCGCCTTTACGAGGCGTGGGAGACGTCCGGCGCGTTTCGTCCCTCGGCAAAGCCCGGCGCCGAGCCCTATACGATCGTCATTCCGCCGCCGAACGTCACGGGCAGCCTGCATATGGGCCACGCCCTCAACAACACGCTTCAGGACGCGCTTGTCCGCTTCGAGCGGATGCGGGGAAAGTCGGTCCTCTGGCAGCCCGGCATGGACCATGCCGGCATCGCGACGCAGATGGTCGTCGAGCGCCAACTCACGGAGCGCCAAGAGCCCTCGCGCCGCGAGATGGGCCGCGAGACATTCGTCGAGCGGGTGTGGGCCTGGAAGGAAGAATCCGGCGGCGCGATTTCGCGCCAGCTCCGCCGCCTCGGCGCCTCCTGCGACTGGAGCCGCGAGCGCTTCACGATGGACGAGGGGCTTTCGGCCGCCGTCGCGAAGGTCTTCGTGCGGCTTTATCGCGAGGGGCTCCTTTATCGCGACAAGCGGCTCGTCAACTGGGACCCGAAACTCGAAACGGCGATCTCCGATCTCGAAGTCGAGAATATCGAGGTCGACGGCCATTTCTGGCATTTCAAATATCCGCTTGAGAACGGCGCGACCTATGAATTTCCGATCGCCTATGACGAGGCGGGCGCGCCGACCGCGTGGGAGACGCGCGATTATATCTCGATCGCGACGACGCGGCCGGAGACGATGCTCGGCGACGGCGCCGTCGCGGTCCATCCCTCGGACAAGCGCTATCAGCCGATCGTCGGCAAGCGCTGTCTTCTTCCGCTCGCGGATCGGTACATTCCGATTATCGCCGACGATTATCCGGATCCGGATTTCGGCTCCGGCGCGGTGAAGATCACCGGCGCGCATGATTTCAACGACTATAAGGTCGCGCGCCGGCGCGACATTCGGCTCTATGAACTGATGGATTCGAAAGCGCGGATGCTCGACGCCGATTATATTCCGGAAAAATACCGCGGACTGGATCGGTTTGAGGCGAGAAAAGCCGTCGTCGCCGATATCGAGGCGCGCGGGCTTCTCCTCAAGGTCGAGGACAAGAAGATCACGCAGCCCTTTGGCGACAGGTCCGGCGTCGTCATCGAGCCGATGCTGACGGACCAGTGGTATGTCGACGCCGAGCGGCTCGCAAAGCCGGCGATCAAGGCGGTCGAGAAGGGCGAGACGCGCTTCGTTCCGGAGAACTGGACGAAGACCTATTACCAATGGATGCGCCATATCGAGCCCTGGTGCGTGTCGCGCCAGCTCTGGTGGGGTCATCGGATTCCGGCCTGGTACGGGCCCGACGGCCATTGCTTCGTCGCCGAGACGGAGGAGGCGGCGGCGAAGGAAGCGATTCAGCGCTATACGGCCGAGGGCTACTCCCTTGAGGACGTCAACAATATGCGCCGTCATGAAGGCGGCGAGGGGCCTTTGCTGACCCGCGACGAGGACGTGCTCGACACCTGGTTCTCATCGGCGCTTTGGCCGTTCTCGACGCTCGGCTGGCCGGAAACGACGCCTGAGTTGAAGAAGCATTATCCGACGTCGGTCCTCGTCACCGCCTTCGACATCATCTTTTTCTGGGTCGCGCGGATGATGATGATGGGCCTTCATTTCACCAAGGAAGTCCCATTCCGCGATGTCTATATCCACGCCCTCGTTCTCGACGAGAAGGGCCAGAAGATGTCGAAATCGAAGGGCAATGTCATCGATCCCCTTGTCCTCATCGACAAATATGGCGCGGACGCCTTGCGCTTCACGCTCGCCGCGCAGGCCGCGCAAGGACGCAATATCCGCCTTTCCGAGGCGCGCGTCGAAGGCTACCGGAATTTCGGCACGAAGCTTTGGAACGCGGCGCGCTTCTGCGAGATGAATGGCTGCGTTCCCGATCCGGCTTTCGATCCGGCCTCGGCCCGGAATGTCCTCAATCAATGGATCGTGCACGAAGCGAATGAATGCGTCGCGGAGGCGACCGCGGCGATCGAGACCTATCGCTTCAACGACGCGGCGGGCGCGATCTATAAATTCACCTGGAATGTCTTCTGCGACTGGTATGTGGAGCTGTCGAAGCCGTCGCTGCTGGACGGCGAGCCGGCGCTGAAAGCCGAAACCCAGAAGACCGCGGCATGGGCGCTCGACCAGATTCTGAAGCTGCTTCATCCTTTCATGCCGTTCGTCACCGAAGAGCTTTGGGGCGCCAATCCGCGGGACTCGCTGCTGATTTCCGCGCCTTGGCCGCGGCGCGAGGCGCGACTGCGAAATCCGGAGGCCGCCGCCGAGATGAATTCCGTCATCGGCCTTGTCATGGCGGTGCGGTCCGTCCGCGCCGAGATGAATGTGGCGGCCGGGGCGCAAGTTCCGCTTGTCGCCGTCGCGCCGGACGCGCGCCTTGGCGCTCTTCTTGAGAAGCACGAAGGCGTCGTCGCGCGTCTCGCGCGGCTTTCCTTATTGACGCGCGCCGGCGAGGCGCCGAAAGGGGCCGTTCAGATCGTCCATGAGGGCGCCGTTTTCGCCTTGCCGCTCGCCGGCCTTGTCGATGTCGCCGCCGAGCGCGCGCGGCTCGACAAGGAGATCGCCAAGACGGCCGTCGAGATCGAGCGCATCGACAAAAAGCTCTCCAATGCAAGCTTTGTCGAGCGCGCGCCGGCCGAAATCGTCGAGGAGCAGCGCGCCCGCCGGGCCGATTACGAGGCCCAGCGCGAAAAATTCGCCGCCGCGCTCGCCCGTCTTCGCGCTCTTTAGAGCTGGACGAATTCAGATTTGATCGCGTCCGAGACGGCCCGGTTTATCTCGCCTTAACCCCGTCGACCTAGGCTCTGGCCCGGGACAGCCGAGGAGGCCGGCGGCGAAATGGATACGCTCGTCACATCCGAAACGGGAACGCGCCAGAAAGTGCGGCTCGTCAATTTCAACGACCATATCGCCGAGGGCTATGTCTATCTCGCGCCCGGCCAGCGGGTGTCCGATCTCCTGAATGACGACCGCGATTTCCTGCCGGTCGAGTCCGAAAGCGGGGATGTGCGCGTCGTCTCGAAGCGCGCGATCATGGAAATCGAGCCGATGGAGCGCGGCGCGGACCCGCGCGGCGCGAATGTCGTCACGATGGTCTCGGGCAGCGCCTATGATCTTTTGGGCGTCGCGCCGGACGCCGATGACGGCCATGTCCGCACCGTCTATCACGATAAGCTCGCTTCGGTGTCTGCCAAGCATATCGAGGCGATGACATCCAATCGCGACCTCATCGCCGCCGCCGATCAGCTCAGGGAGCGCTATCGCGTTGCCTTTGAAGCGATCATGCATTCGCGCCAGATCGACGCGATCGCGACCGCGGTGAAGACGGCGAAAGCCTGATTTCGCGAGGCTTGAGACGGGCGGGATTGAACCCGAACGGGCGGCCAGCGGCCCATCCTTCGTGACGCGGCCCTTAGGGGCCGCTCCTCAGATGAGGCCCCGTGCTGTTGCGCCAAGGGAAAGCCTCATCCTGAGGAGCGGGCGAAGCCCGCGTCACGAAGGATGGGCCGAGGCAAAAAAGCCCTGACCCGCATCCAATCGCCTGACTGCTCCATAATTTGCGACAATATAAATTGTGCGATTATCGGATGGGCGCCGCGCGGCGTCCCCCCGGGGGCTTTTTCCGGCGCGCCGGCCCGCTGTTGTACGCGCGTCATGCTTTTGCGATAGCGAGGCGCGAAAGGTTCAATCGGGGGTCCAAGATGCGGTTTCTCGCCCTTACGGTCGTCGTCCTCGCTGCAACGGGCGCGCGCGCCGAGGCGCCGGCGGTCGCGGCGGGCGACGCTTATTTCGAGGACGGACAGAAGACGCTCGCGGCGCGGCGCGCCGTCAAGGCGGATGTGAAGCGCGCCAAGAATGTGATCCTTTTCATCGGCGACGGCATGGACCCGACGACCGTCGCCGCCGCCCGCATTTTCGACGGCCAGACGCGCGGGCAAGAGGGCGAGGAAAACTATCTTGCTTTCGAGCGCTTCCCCCATCTCGCCATGTCGAAGACCTACAATACGAACGCGCAAGTTCCCGATTCCGCCGGAACGATGTCGGCCATGACGACAGGCGTCAAAACGAAGGCCGGCGTCATTTCGATCACCGACGCGGCAGGTCGCGGCGACTGCGCGGCGAGCCTTCGGGCGGCGGCCGCCACGCTCGGCGAGCTTTCCGAGCGCGCCGGCCTTGCGACGGGCGTCGTCTCGACCGCGCGTCTCACCCATGCGACCCCGGCCGCGGTCTACGCGCATTCGGCCGATCGCGATTGGGAAGCCGACGCGGACCTTCCCGCCGAGGCCAAGGCCGCCGGCTGCAAGGACATCGCAAGCCAGCTTGTCGATTTTCCTTATGGCGACGGGCTTGACGTCGCGATGGGCGGCGGACGGAGTAATTTCCTCCGCGCCGATAAGACGGACCCGGAATATCCAGAAAGAAAGGGCCGCCGTCAGGACGGACGCGACCTCGTCGCCGAATGGATCGCGAAATCGCCGGCGCATCGCTATGTCTGGAACGAAGCGGATTTCGCGGCGATCGATGCGGCGACCGGCCCGCGCCTGCTCGCCCTCTTCGAGCCGTCGCATATGCAATATGAGACCGATCGCGCCGCCGACGGCGCGGGCGAGCCCTCCCTCGCCCAAATGACCGAGAAGGCGATCGAGATTCTGTCGCGCGGCGAGAAGGGCTATTTCCTGATGGTCGAGGCCGGGCGGATCGATCACGCCCACCACGCCGGGAATGCAGTCCGGGCCTTGAAAGAAACCCAGGCCCTTTCAGAAGCCGTCGCCCTCGCCCGCGCGAAAACGAGCGAAGCCGACACCCTCATCATCGTCACGGCCGATCACGGACACACTTTGGCCTTCCAGGGCTATCCGGCGAAGGGGAATAATATTCTCGGTCTTGCGAACGCGGCCGCCGGCGGCGAAGGCGGCGGGGCCGACGCCGACGGCCATGCGCTCGCCGGCGACGGCAAGCCCTATACGACGCTTGCTTATGCGAATGGTCCGGGTTCGGTCTTTTACGGCGCGCTCGACAAGGGCGCGCGCCCGGCGCCGAAAGCCGACGAGGCCGTCGATCCCGGCTATCGCCAGCAATCGCTCATTCCCGCCCCCAATGAAACGCATGGCGGCCAGGATGTGACGATCTACGCCTCGGGCCCGCGCGCCTATCTCTTTGGCGGAGTCGTCGAGCAAAATTATGTGTTCCACGTGATCGAGGACGCGCTCGATCTGCGAAAACGGGCGGGCGGGCGATAGAGGCCCGCGGCCCATCCTTCGTGACGCGGGCTTCGCCCGCTCCTCAGGATGCGGCTTTCCCTTCTTGCAAAGAAAACGGGCCTCATCCTGAGGAGGCGCGCAAGCGCCGTCACGAAGGATGGGCCGCGGGGAGAAAGACCGCCGAAATCTAAACCCTGCAACGCCTTTAAATCCGCCCTTTTCGGCAAGTTATCCCCCTCCCCCTCGGGCGGGGGTATACTCCCCCTTGCTCCATGCGGCTTGAGAGGCGTTGTCGCGACCGTTCGACAGCGGCATGGGGCCGGCGAGCGGGCGTAAGGCGCTGCGAAGACGGAGGCGCCCCGTCCGCCGGATCGGCCGGTCTGACCGCCGTTCGATCCTCGGAACATCGTCCGTATACCGTCCAACGGTCTATCGTTGGACTATGCAACGGGCGCCAAGACCGGGGAAAGGCGGCGGGAGGGCTGAGCGCTGATCGCAAGACAAACGCCGGGCGCGGGACGCGGGCCGTCCCACGTTAGATTATCGGACAGGGTCGGCCGTCCCGCGCCGCCTCTCTTCGTTCGGCGGCGCGGGACGAAAGTGTCGGCTTCGCCGACGGGGCTGCGCCGCCTCTCTTTTTTAAGCTCTCGCATTCAGGCGAATGGCGGAGGGGGGAAGCTTTGTACGAAACTCCAGCGCGGGCCGATTGCTGACTCGCAAGCGCGGAGCGTGCTGATTCCCAAGTCCTGTATGATCGCGGAGCCTCTCCTCGGGCCGCGCTCGGCGCGGGATCCCGGCGGCGATCGTGACGATGACGGCTGCGGGCGCCGCGTCCCGCCTATTCGACCGGATCGAGCCAGCCCCATTTGTCCTCGGTCTCGCCGTTGAAGAGGCCGAAAAAGGCTTTTTGCAGCGATTTCGTCACCGGCCCCGCTTTGCCGTCCCCGACGGTTATTCTGTCAACGGAGCGAACGGGGGTGATCTCGGCGGCCGTGCCGGTCAGGAACATCTCGTCCGCCCCGTAAAGCAGCTCGCGCGGGATCGCCTGCTCGACGACCTCGATCCCGAGCGATTTCGCAAGCGTCATCACGCTGTCCCGGGTGACGCCCGACAGGATCGCCGAGGCGGCGGGCGGCGTGATGAGCCGGCCTTTCAAAACGACGAAGAG
>JBFXBB010000144.1:0-7208 GCA_050183685.1 Amphiplicatus sp. | reverse complement strand
AGAGTGCGCGGCTGGCAGACCGGAATCCATGATCTGAAAGCGACTATGAGACGGGAGTCGACGACACTCGATTTTGCCTGACCCTTCCGCCCGGCGCTCAGGTCAGAGTCGGGCCGGGATTCCCACGACGGGTTTGGAGGCTGAGAGAGAGTCTTTCGGCCGCCCGTCGCGGAGAGTTCCCAATGTCCTTTCAGGTTCTGGATCCCGGTCCCGATGCGTCGGGCGGCTACAAAGTCGATGTGTCCCGCGGCGCGCTCATTGGGCGTGTCTCGTCGGAATGGTTCTCGCGACCAGACGACGAGCGGTTTCTGTCGCTCAGCGATCTACATGCGTCGGTGAAGTGTCGGTCCCAGCGCAGCCGGACGCGGACGCTCGAGAGCGTGGCGATCCGCGTCGAGGCTTCGCGCGACGACGCCGCAAGTTTGACGCTCGCTTTGCCGGGCGGCGGGGCACCTGTTGCGCCGACGCATTGGAGCTTCGGACAGCTCGCGTCTCTCGTCGGCGCGCCCGCATCCTATCTCCGCCAGCTGCCGGCGCCGCTCGCCGCGATCAATCTGCAATACGGGCTGACGACCCATCGCGCCGAACAGGTGAAAACGCTGGAGATGGAAGACGGGCGCTTGGAGCTGCGCGCTGTCACCGGTCGCGACTATGGCCGCATCTATGATCACGAGCTTGTCTCGGCGGTCATGAAGATCACCGGCGACGGCGTCGGCGACACGCGCTGGAAAATCCCCGGCGTGCTCGACTGGCGCACGGGCATCTATGATCCGAACGCCACAGTCAGCCGGGAGTCGACCACGCTCTACGCCTCCGATCGCGACGTTTTCCTGTTTCTGGTCGACGACCTGAATCCCATCGAAGCAGGAAAGCTCCCCGACGGATCGCCGGATTTGTTCTTTCGCGGCTTTTACTGCTGGAATTCGGAAGTCGGCGCAAAAACTCTGGGGCTCGCCTCCTTCTATCTCCGCGCCGTCTGCCAGAACCGCAATCTCTGGGGCGTCGAGGACTTTCAGGAGATCGTCATCCGGCACAGCAAATACGCCGCCGACCGCTTCGCGCGCGAGGCTGCGCCGGCCCTGACGCGCTTTGCCAATTCTTCGCCGCAGCCGTTTATCAATTCGATCAAGTCGGCCCGGGAGCAGATCGTCGCCCGCGATGACGAGGCGCGCAGCGACTTTTTGAAGAAGCGCGGCTTCTCCAAGACCGAGACCGCGACGATCATCGAGACCGTTCTCGCCGAGGAAGGCCGCCCGCCGAGTTCCGTCTTCGACTTCGTGCAAGGCATTACCGCCGTCGCGCGCGGCAAGACGCATCAGGATGCGCGCCTCGATTATGAAGCCCGCGCCAAGCGCCTGCTCGAAGCCGCGTGAGTTTGGCGTAGGACCCTTGATCGCCGCTTCAGTTAGTTCTCCCGCCCGGCTCTCGTGTGAGAGTCGGGCGGGTTTTTCCGTGACGGGTTTTCGAGGCCGAAAGAGAGACTTCCGGCCGGCCCGTTACGGAGACTGACCCATGGCCAAATCCAAACCGAAGACGAAGCCCACCGCGACGCTGGCTTTGAGCGCCGCGCGCGAAATCCCGCTCGACAAGCTCGTGCTTTCCCAATCCAACGTCCGTCAGATCAAGGCGGGCGTCTCGATCGAGGAACTCGCCGAGGACATCGCGCGGCGAACGCTCCTGCAGAGCCTCACCGTCCGCGCCGTTCTCGATGAAGACGGCGCCGAGACCGGCATGTATGACGTGCCCGCTGGCGGGCGACGCCTACGAGCGCTGCAAATGCTGGTCAGTCAGAATCGCCTCGCGTCCGATGCGCCAATTCCTTGCGTCATCCGGACGGACGGTCTCGCCGAGGAGGACAGTCTCGCGGAGAACATTCAGCGTGCGCCTCTTCATCCGCTCGACCAGTTCCGCGCCTTCAAGACCCTGCGCGAGAAAGGCAAAAGCGAGGAGGAAATCGCCGTAGCCTTCTTCGTAACGCCAGCGGTCGTCAAACAGCGATTGAAGCTCGCGGGTGTCTCGCCGCAGCTTTTGGATCTTTACGCGGACGATGGCCTGACACTTGAGCAGCTGACGGCGTTCACCGTCAATCCGGATCACCAGCGCCAGGTCGAGGTCTGGGTCGCTCTACGGAACGGTTACAATCGCGAGCCTTATCACATCCGCCGTATGCTGACCGAAGGCGCGGTGCGGGCTGGCGACAAGCGCGCGCGATTTGTCGGCGTCGATGCCTATGAGGCAGCGGGCGGCGCCGTGCTCCGCGATCTCTTTGCGGACGCCGATGACTTCTGGCTACGGGACCCGGGTCTCCTGAGCCGCCTCGTTGTCGAAAAACTTGAGGAGAATGCCGCCGAAATCCGCGCCGAAGGCTGGAAATGGGTCGAGGCCGTGGTCGATCTTCCCTATGGCCACACCTTCGATCTTCGCCGCATCGAGGGCGAAAGGGCGGTCCTCAGCGACGATCAACAGCAGGCCTATGACGCCGCAAGGGCGGAGCTTGAAGCGCTGGAAGACCAATATGACGGCGCCGAAGAACTCCCTCAGGACGTCGATCAAAGGCTCGGCGAGCTTGAAGCGATCATCGAGGCGATCGACGAGCGTCCCTTCGACTATCCGCCGGAAGAAGTCGCTCGCGCCGGCGTCTTCATCAGCCCCGATCAGTCGGGGGGACTCAGAATCGAACGCGGGTTCGTTCGTCCCGAGGACGAGCCGCCGATCGACCTTGAAGCTTCAGCAGACGGCGACGATCCGTCAACTGCGTCCGTGGCCGACGATGTCGCGGCCAATGCGAACGACGCGAGCGCCGGCAATGAGGAGAGGGAGGACGAAGACGCTGCGCGTCCGTTGCCGGACCGCCTGTTGATCGAATTGACAGAATGGCGGACGCTTGCGCTCCGCGACGCCATGGCGGCGAACCCCGAGGTCGCGTTTCTCGCGGCGCTCCATGCGCTCTGCCTCGATCTCTTCTTTGCGCCGGGCGCCGCGCGTTGCATATCCATCACCACGCGTCAAACGCCCTTGCGAAGCGGGGCGTCTCGGCTCGCCGACAGCGCCGCGGCCCAATCGATCGCGGCGCGTCATGCCGCCTTGGGCGACAAACTCCGTGGTCGTCCGGAGGACCTCTGGACAAGCCTCACGGCGCTGAGCAAGGCCGAACGGCAGTCTCTCTTCGCTCATTGCGTCGGCCTCTCGATCGACGCCGTCTACAAACCCTATGACCGCCGCAGCGACGCGCAGTCGCTCGTGGATGCGCTCGCAGACTCCCTCGCGCTCGATGTTCGCGCCGCCGGCTGGACGCCGACGGCGGACGGGTATTTCACCCGGAATAGCAAAGCGCAGATCCTCGACGCCGTGCGCGAGTCGAATGGCGAAGACGCCGCCAGACGGCTCGAAGGCCTCAATAAGCCTGACATGGCTCTGGCGGCGGAGGAATTACTTCGGCCGACGGATTGGCTCCCGGCGGTCTTGCGGAGGCGACCGGATACTGACGCTTCCAGCGAAGCGAATGGCGATGCCGAAGCTGTGTCGATGTGCGACAAGCCGATCGCCGCGAATGAAGTCCCGGACGATATGCCCGCGGCCGCCATCGCGGCGGAATAAAACCCCACCCGATACCCTATGAGGCCCGCCATCTCCGGCGGGCCTTTTTCGTCGGAGCTCACGATGCCCGAAACGAGCAGAGAGATCGCGCGGCGCCTCGCCGACCGCGCCATTGATGTTTGCACGCTTTACCTTCCGGGCGGCAAACGGGTCGGCGATTACTGGATCGTCGGCGATGCGCACGGCGCGAAGGGACGAAGCCTCTTTGTCCGGCTCGTCGGTCCGCCATCGGGCACGGGCGCAGCTGGCAAATGGCAGGACGCCGCGACCGGCGAACATGGAGATCTCCTTGATCTCATCGCAGCGGCTTGCCGGTTCAACAATCATCGCGATGTGCGTGACGAGGCGCTGCGGTTCCTGAATAGGTCGTCGTCTCTTCTTCCGTCGTTGACGACCGGCCGTATTCACCGCGACCGCACGCAAGCGGCGCAACGCCTCTTTAAGGCGTCGCAGCCGATCGCCGGCACGCTAGCTGAGGCATATCTCGAAAGCCGCAATATTCGTGATGTCGCCGGTCTTCGCGCCTTGCGCTTTCATCCGCGCTGCACCTATCGCGAGGAAGCTGATGCGCGACCCGAGCCTTGGCCGGCGATGATCGCCGCGGTCAAGAACGCCGACGGCGTCGTCACGGGGGTCTTACGCACCTATCTCGCGCGCGACGGCCGGTCGAAGGCGCCGCTCGCCGCGCCGCGCAAGGCGCTCGGATCACTGGCCGGCAATGCCGTCCGCTTTGGCGCGGCGAATGACGTCCTCATCGTCGGCGAGGGAGTCGAGACCGTTCTGTCGCTGCGTTCTGTCCTGCCGTTTACGCCGCTCGCCGCCGCCTTGTCCGCGCAGCATCTCGGCATGTTTCGCGCTCCGTCAAAGTTGCGCCGACTCTACATTGCCGTTGATCGCGACGACGCGGGGTTTCGCGCGGCCGATGTGCTGCGCCGGCGAGCGATCAATACCGGCGTTGATGCGATGATCCTTCTGCCGAGAAGCAAGGACTTCAATGACGATCTTGTCAGCGACGGCGTTGCCGCTCTGACTGCATCCTTGGCGCCACAGCTCGCCCTTCAGGATCGCATCGCGCTTCGTCGCATTAGCTGATCGTCGTTCGCCGGAAATAGGCGGAGTAAGCGCCACCCCATCATCCGCAGGCTGATCCTCGCCGAATGTTCCGCCACGCGCCCCTCGCGCGGCCGTCAAGGATGCGCGAGGGGGCCGCAAACGCCGCGCCGGACGCCAAGGCCGGGCGGCGGGTTTCTTCCCCTGGCGGCGACAGGGGCGAAGTCGCTGCGCTCGCGCGCTTCTTCCTAAGCGCCATTCCTCGCGAGACAAGAAACCCGCCGCCCGTCCTCCTCCGCTTCGCTGCGGCCCGACGCGCATCGCGAGCGGGAGGCTCGCGTCTCACTCTTCCATCAATGCCGACGGGTGCGCCGGCGCGGCGCGTGCGGCTGGTCCCGCGCCATCAGAGGCCGCGCGAAGGGCGCGCGGCGCGAAACGCTCAAAGAGGATCACTATGCTGACCGATATCGACGGCGACCTTATCGAACCTGCCGCACTCTCGCCGACCGCGCATCTTCTCGACGAACTCCAGCTGTTCGGCTGGCGCCCCAATGGCGACGAGCCCGATCCGCGCCCCTTGCCAGAGGCGGCGACCGCGCAAGGCGCCGTCGTCGACATGGCCGACGCGCTCATCGCGACCTTCACCGACACGCGGCTTGAGAGCGACCTTGAAAGCCTTCTCTGGTCGCTCGTCTATCTCTTCCACCGCCATATCGGCGTCATCGATCGCGCGCTCGATCGCAACGAGCAGCGCCAGAGCGACAGCCATCGCGAGCAGGACGGTTCCGAAATCCGTTCCGTCGAGCTCGAACGGCTCATCGCGGAAGGGTTCTCGCTCATGGAAAGGCGCAACGCCTTCGAATTCATGCGCGATGAAGCCGCCCACCGCTTTGAAGCCGCGACCGGCCACGCCTGGAAGCCGCGCGTCGGATCGCTCATCAGCCGCAACGCCGCATCGAAGTCGCTGACGGCTTCCGTCATCGATAGCCGTGACTTCATCGCCGCCAAGCGCCGCGCCGAGATCGAACCGCTGACTCCGCAGGGCGCAAAGATCGCCTTTGCAGGCGGGCCCGACTTCAATGACGTCGCCACAATCTGGACCGCACTCGACCGCGTCCGCGCCAAGCACCCCGACATGGTGCTCCTCCATGGCGGCACGCCGCGCGGCGCCGAGAAGATCGCCGCCTGCTGGGCTGACAAGCGCAAAGTCGCGCAGATCGTCTTCAAGCCTGACTGGACTCGTCACGGTAAAGCCGCGCCGTTCAAGCGCAACGACGCGCTCCTCGAAGCGCTCCCGATCGGCCTCGTCGTCTTCCCCGGCTCCGGCGTCACCGACAATCTCGCCGACAAAGCCAAGCGCCTTGGCATCCCGCTGTTCGAACATCGCCCGCGCAAGCCGTGGGCGCTGGGATAGGACATCACTTACTAATCGCCCCCCCCCCCGGCGCGCCCCGCCAATCGGCCAGGCGCATCGCCGCCGTCCTCACGACCGGGCGCTTGTTGCGAGCCTATTCAGAACGGCCGCCGACGTCCTTTTCGAACATTGTCGAGGAAGGCCGAAGCAACGGGGGCGACAGGCGACCCAATCGACTGTGCGTCACGTTGTTTCCTCTTGCACCGTCAACGCGCGCTTCCTCGAAGACATGATTCCAGCCCCCTTCTCGCTATTGCGCACCGTGCGCTTTCGCATCCGCCAGTGCGCCTTTTTGCGCCTGATACGCCGTCGCCGTGCTTGTTGACAGCGGCCGGTCGCCAGGAAGCGTCTTCATCATTCGCACCATCGCCGCTCGCGCCTCTGATGGCCTGATCTTGGCGCAGGACGGCTTCGCCTCGGTCGCCTGAAGCGCAACGGCGGCGCGGAACTTTTTTCCCCTGGCGACGAAGACGTCGCCATTCCTCGCGGGAAGACAAAAAAGTTCTCGCCCCGCCGTCCTCCGCTGCGCTGCGGGTCAAATGACTGCGCCGGCGATCGCCTGCGGCCTGACGATCGCCATCGAGGCCGCGAGTGGCGCGGGCTCAAAAATGAGGAACTTCATCATGGCGACTATCGGCACCTACACCAAAACCGGCGACGGCTTTACGGGCAGCGTTGCGACCTTGACCCTCGACGCGAACGTCCAGGTCCGGCCCGCCGAAAAGACGAGCGAGAAAGCGCCGGACTACCGCATCTTCGCCGGGCGCGCCGAAATCGGCGCCGCGTGGAAGAAAACGTCGAACGAGAAGCGCGACTATCTCTCGGTCCGCCTTGATGATCCCTCGCTCGCGGCGCCCATCCTCGCCAATCTCTGCGAGATGGAGAATGGCGAATACGACCTCATCTGGTCGCGCCCGAACCGCCGCCGCAACGGCGAGTGAGCCTCGCTTCACCGACGCGCCCCGCCGAAATGCGGGGCGCTTTTTGCCGTCTCTCCTCGCACGACACCGGCGGCTCACCGCCGCGTTTGGCGGCCGTTGTCTTAATGTCGACGGTTACCGGCACATTTGCTGCATGGCTCTTTTTGGGAAAGCGTATCGGCCCGGGGGGCTTTATGGGGTGCATTCTCAACCGCTGTAACGATCAC
>JBFXBB010000143.1:0-7241 GCA_050183685.1 Amphiplicatus sp. | reverse complement strand
ACCCCAAGGGAACTATAAAGGCGCCTAGCTTGGGTGAAAAGACGAAAACCGCTATCGACGGCGCCTCAATTCAGATTATAGCCCCGAAATGCCGCAAAGCATGCGCACATTTGAAGCCTGGATCGTCACCGACGGCCGCGCGGGCAATGAGGCGCAGGCGCTCGGCCTCGCCGAGGCGACGGCGCGCCTCCTGCCGCTCGCGCTCGTCGTCAAGCGCATCGGCGTCGGCGCGCTCTGGCGTTCGCTGCCGCATGTCTTGTGGGGGGATCCGTTCGCCCGGCTGCGGCCCGAGGGCGCGCTGCTTCGTCCCCCTTATCCGGATTTATGGTTCGCCTGCGGAAGAATATCGGCGCCGTTTACGCTTGCGGTGAAAGAGCGCCATCCGGCGATCTTCACCGTGCAGGCGCAGCGTCCGCGCGTCAGCACGGGGAAGATCGATCTTCTGACGCCGCCGCATCATGACCGCGCGCAGGGCGCGAATGTCTTCGCGATCACCGGCTCGCCGCATCGCGCGACGCCGGAAAGACTCGCGGCCGAGGCCGTCTTGCTCGCGCCGGCGATGGAGAGGCTGCCTCGCCCGCGCGTCGCGGTGCTGCTTGGCGGCGACAACCGCGCCTACGCGCCAAGCGAAAAGTGGCGCGCCGATTTTTCGGGCAAGCTCCGTGCGCTCGCCGATTCGGGCGCCGGGCTCATGATCACGCCGTCGCGGCGCACGGACGCGGAAACGATCGCGGCGATCAAGAAGGCGCTCGCCGGCAAGCCGCATTTTCTATGGGACGGCTCGCCTGTCGGCGGTCTCGACAATCCCTATTTCGGCCTGCTCGGACTTGCCGATCACGTGATCGTCACCGGCGACAGCGTCAATATGATGACGGAGGCGGCCGCGACGGGAAAGCCCGTCCATATCGCGTCCGTGAGCGTGAAACGCGGCGCGGACCGGCGCAAATTCGAGGCGTTTCACGCGGCCTTGCGCGAGAAGGGCGTTGCGCGGGCCTTTACGGGCGCGCTCGATAGCTGGACCTACGCGCCGCTCGACGAAACGGCGCGCGCGGCCGAGGAGATCGTTCGGCGCTTTCGCGCGGCGCGGTCTATTCCGTCATAGAACGGAGCATCCAGGCGGTCTTTTCGTGGGTCTGGATGCGCTGGGTCAGGAGATCGGCGCTCGCCGCGTCATTGGCGTCCTCGGCCGTCGACAGCGCCTCGCGGGCGCGGCGAATGAGCGCCTCGTGGCCTTTGAGCAGATTTTTCACCATGTCGGGCGCGGCCGGCGGCGTCGCCTCGATATTTTCAATCACGGTGAGATCGCCGAAGACCTTGCCGCTCGCCGGCGCGAAAACGCCAAGAGCCCGAACGCGCTCCGCGATTTCGTCGAGCGCGGCCCACATCTCGCGATATTCCTCTTCGAACATCAAATGAAGCGTGTGGAATTGCGCGCCGGTGACATTCCAATGATAGGCGTGCGTTTTTTGGTAAAGCGTATAGGTGTCGGCGAGCACGTTGTTGAGCGCGTCCGCGACCGTTTTCCGCGAATTGTTATCGAGCCCGGTGTTCAGCGTCGTCATGAGGGTCTCCTATGGTGATCCGTCATGCGGCTATTTAGGAAGCGCGGGCGGGCATATCAAATAGATTGCGCCGAAGGCCGGCATCGAAGAATCCGATTACCGGAGCGACGCGCAAAAGCGCTGTATCCGCGTGCAGGCGTCTTCGAGTTCGGCCTTCGCCGCCGCATAGGAAATGCGGAAGAAGGGCGCAAGGCCGAACGCGGCTCCGAAGACCACGGCGACGGCTTCGGCTTCGAGGAGTTCGGCGGCGAAATCCTCGTCATTGGCGATCTTCTTGCCCGAGGGGGCGGTCTTGCCGATGGCGCCCGCGCAGGACGGATAGACGTAAAAGGCGCCCTGCGGCGTCGCGCAGGAAAGGCCGGCCGCCTCGTTCAGCATGGAAACGACCATGTCGCGGCGCGACCGGAACGCGGCGTTGCGCTCGGCCAGGAAGGAATGGTCGCCGTTCAAGGCCGCGACGCTCGCCCATTGGCTGATCGAGCAGGGATTGGAGGTCGACTGCGACATCACCTTCGCCATGCCCTTGATGAGCGTTTCGGGCCCGCCGGCATAGCCGATGCGCCAGCCGGTCATGGCATAGGCCTTTGAGGCGCCATTGACCGTCAGCGTGCGTTCATAGAGCCGCGGCTCGACCTCGGCGATGGTCGCAAATTCGAAATCGTCATAGATGATGTGTTCATAGATGTCGTCGGTCAGCACCATGACGTGGGGATGCCTCAACAACACGTCGGCGATCGCCTTCAGCGCGGCGCGGTCATAGGCCGCGCCCGTCGGATTGGACGGCGAGTTCAGGATGAGCCAGCGCGTCTTCGGCGTGAGGGCGCGTTCGAGATCTTCCGGTTGCAGAAGAAAATTGTCCTCCGCTTTCGCCTCGACGACGACGGGGCTTGCGCCCGCAAGAAACACCATATCGGGATAGGAGACCCAATAAGGCGCGGGAATGACGACCTCGTCGCCGGGATTGAGCGTCGCGATCAGCGCGTTATAGAGAACCGCCTTGCCGCCGGGGCCGACGGAAATTTGCGAAGCCTTGTAGTCAAGGCCGTTGTCCCGCTTGAATTTCGCCGCGATTGCGGCCTTGAGTTCCGGGATGCCGTCGACAGCGGTGTATTTCGTTTCGCCGCGACGGATCGCGTCAATTGCGGCTTCCTTCACATGATCCGGCGTATCGAAATCGGGCTCGCCCGCGCCAAGGCTGATGACGTCGACGCCTTTGGCTTTTAGCTCGCGCGCTTTTTGGGTGACGGCGAGCGTCGGCGAGGCTTTGACGCGCGCAAGCGCGCCCGAGAGATGCAAATCGAACATGGCCAATCCTTTCCCGATGCGGGTGTTTAGCCTGTTGCGTCGCAGCAATAAATGGCCTCCCGCATCGACCCCGCCGGCGCCCCTCATTTTGCAAGATTCGGCCATGTCGCCTTAAGTTTGTACGCCTCGGGAATCATGTAGCAACCTATTGAATTATATAAGAAATATGTTGAAATCTTCGGAGACCGTCAAAGCTATGCGGTAAATTTGCGGGCGAAATCGCGCTATTTCCCGCGGCGCGCGCCTGTGGTCTTATTCGGGCAAGCGGGGTCTGAGAGCGAGGAAGCCGATGATCGCAGAATTGCACACCGCGATTTCGAATACGCCGCGCCGCAAAGTCGTTCCCCACCATTTGGCTCCGTCTGATCGCGTCAAAATTCGCGTCGAACGGATGGCGCTCGTCATGCGCGGCGCGCCGGTCGCGCTGGCGGCGACGGTCGTCACGGCCTGCATCACGCTCGCCGTTGGCTGGACGGTGGTCGATCGGTCTATTCTCCTCGGCTGGGCGGGCGCGGTGTTCTTTTTAGCCGCGATCGTTCTCGGCGTGTGGCTTCGCTACGGGCGCCCGTCCGCGCCGGCGCACGGGCTTGCTCTTTACACGAAGCTTCACGTCGCCTGGATGGGGCTGAACGGCGTCCTTTGGGGCGCGCTCGCGCCGATCTTCGCGATGCACAGCCTGCTCGGCAACGCGTTCCTGCCTTTCATGATCGCCGGCATGACGGCGGTGGCGCTGGCGACGGCCGGCGCCTCCTGGCGCTCGGTCCTCGCCTTTAACACCCCCGCGCTTTTGCCGCTCGCCGCCGTCTATGCGCTTGTCGGCGATACGTTCAGCCATGCGATCGCGGCGATCATCGTTCTTTATGCGTTGGCGACCGCCTATCTCGCCTGGACGACGCAGCAGATGGTGATGCGCTCCATCCGATTGCGTTCGCGCAACGACCGTCTGCTCGATGCCCTGAAGAAGCAGGTCGACGCCGCCAATGACGCCGAGAAGCGCTTCCGGGCGCTTATCGAATGCTCGCAAGACCTCACGCTCGTCTTCTCGCCGGAGGGCAGGATCATCTATGCCAGTCCGTCCGTCGAGGCCGCGCTTGGCGTCCCGGCGCGCGCGCTTGTCGGGCGCACGACAAAGGACATTCTCCATCCCGACGACTTCGCCCAATTCCGCGCGGTCGGCGGCCGGGCGCTGTCGAGTCTCGGCGAGGTGATCCCGCTGCCGCATGTCTGCTTCAAGGGCGCGAATGGCGATTATGTGCCGCTCTGCGGACGCCTCACCAATATGCTTTATGTGCCGGGCGTCGACGGCTTCGTCTTCAGCGGCGGGCGGCTGTCGAAGCGCGGGGCCATAAAGATGCACGCGGCGGAATAAACGCTCGCGCTCCTCGGGAGACGCTGATCGAGCCTATCGCTCTCCGCGCTTGAACGAAGGGCGGCGTTGCTTCGTCTTTCTTCCCGCCGCCTCCCGCCCGGTCTTCTTGGTCTTCTTGGCGCCTCTTTTCTTCGGCGGTCTCCTCGCATCCGGAATTGGGTCCGAGAGCACTTCAAACTGCAAGCCGCCGGTCAAGGGCGTCGCCTCCTTGAGCGCCACGCGCACCGGCTGGCCGAGTCGGTAGAAAGCCCCCGTCCTATCGCCGACGACCGCATGGCGCTCCTCGACGAAGGTGAAACGTTCGTCCCCGAGCAGGCGGATGGGCGCAAAGCCGTCGGCGCCGGTCTCGTCGAGCATGATGAAAAGGCCGAAACGGGTGACGCCCCTGATGCGGCCGTCGAACTCGACGCCGACCCGGTCGGACAGGTATTCGGCGAGATAGCGGTCCGCGGATTCCCGCTCCGCCGTCATGGCGCGCCGCTCATAATCGGAAATCTCTTCGGCGATTTTCGAAAGCCTTTGGGCTTCGGCGTCGGTCTGGCCGCCGGCGCCGAGCTTTTCGGCCGCGACGAGGGCGCGGTGCACGGTCAAGTCCGCATAGCGCCGGATCGGCGAGGTGAAATGCGCATAACGCGGAATGTTCAGCCCGAAATGGCCGAGATTGTCCGTCGCATAGACCGCCTGCTTCTGCGAGCGGAGAACGACCTCGGAGACGAGCTCCTTTTCATCGCGCGCTTCGGCTTTTTTGAGGATTTCATTGAAATGCGCGGGCCGCGCCGACGGCCCCTTGACGAGCGAATAGCCGAGATCGTCGAGATAGTCGCGCGCCGATTGGAGCCGCTCCTCGTCGGGCGCGTCATGAACGCGATAGATGCGGGGAACCTTCTTCTGCTCCAAAGTTTCCGCCGCGCAGATATTCGCCAGGATCATGAATTCCTCGATCAGGCGGTGCGCGTCGAAACGCTCGCGCTTTTCGACCTTGAGAACGCGGCCGTCCGGTCCGAGGATGATCTTGCGTTCCGGGAGGTCGAGATCGAGCGGCGCGCGATGCTTGCGCTCGCGCCAGCGGGCCTGAAACGCCGCGTGGAGGCGTCTTACCGTCTCTGCTATTTCCGTCGGCGCCTCTTCGCCGTCGATGATCGCCTGCGCGTCGCCATAGGCGAGCTTTGCGGCCGAGCGCATCATCGCCCGCATGAAGCGATGCGCGATCTTGGCGCCGTCTTTCGTGATCCGCATCTCGACGGCGAGGCAGGGCCGTTCGACGCCTTCCTTCAACGAACACAGATCATTCGAGAGTCGTTCGGGCAGCATCGGCACGACGCGGTCGGGAAGGTAGACCGAATTTCCCCGCCGCGCGGCCTCGCGATCGAGCGCGCCGCCGGAGGGAACGAAATAGCTGACATCGGCGATCGCGACGATGACGCGAAAGCCGCCTTCGTTCTTTTCGTCGTCGTCGGGCGCGGCCCAGACCGCGTCATCATGGTCCTTGGCGTCTTCAGGATCGATGGTGAGGAGGGGGATGGCGCGAAGATCCGCGCGCTTTCCGAGCGAGGGAAGGCGCGCCTTTTCGGCCTCGGCGAGGACGTCGTCCGGAAACGCGATCGGAATGCTGTGATTGGCGAGCGCGATCAGCGAAAAAGCGTGGCGGTCGTCGATATGGCCGGCGATTTCCCTAACGCGCGCGCGCTGCGATCCGTAGCGCTCGCCGCCTCGCCCGCCTGTCGTCTCGACCCAGACGAGATCGCCGTCCTCGGCCTTGCCTGCGTCGCCCCGGCCGATGGTGAAGCGATTGCGCGCGCGGCGCTCGACAGGCTCGGCGACGCCCCCGGCGCCGGTCTTTCTGAAAACCGCGAGGAAGCGATGCGCGCTTTTGCCGATCGCCTTGATGATGTCGGCGTCATAGCCGTCATCGCCCGCAGGGCGCAGCCGGGCGAGGAGGCGGTCCCCGACGCCGGGCGCGGGCTTCAGCCGTGCGGCTTTCTTCGCGGCGAGGCGGATCATCGGCGGCTCGGCCTCGCCGCGCCAGTTCGCCGGCATGCAGAGAAGATCGCCGTCATCGTCGACCGACATGACGTCGATCGCGCCGACCGGCGCGAGCGTTTCTGTCTGCACGATCTTTCTGCCCGTCCGCTCGATCTTGCCGTCGTCTTCGAGCGCGCGCAGGCGCGCGCGCAATTCGGCGCGGGCCTCGCCCTTGACGCCGAAGGCGCGCGCCAGATCGCGCCGCGCCGTTTCGGCCTTTGCTGTCTTCAGAAAATCGAGGATTTCGCGTTTCGATGGAACGCCGTCCGGTTTTCGCCGTTTAGGCACGGAATCCTTTCGCCGGGCCGGCGCGCGGTCCGGAGGAGCAGCTACCGTCCGACGTTAAGCGGATTCACCGGCTTGGCGTCAATCAGCACCTCATAATGAAGATGCACGGCGCTCGCATTGCCCGAAGATCCGGTTTGCGCGATGACCTCGCCGCCGCGAACCCGCGCGCCGCGCTTGGCGCCCGGCGCGACGGAGGAAAGATGCGCATAGAGCGTTTTGACGCCGTCGCCGTGGCCGATAATCACCGTCTTGCCGTAGCCCTTGATCGTTTTGACCGCCTCGACGAGACCGTCGGCGGCGGCGTGCACCGGCGCCGGCGTCTTGGTGTAGAGATCGATCCCATAATGATAGCCGTCCGCGTCCGTCGAACGCGGGCCGTAGCCGGAAGAAAGGCACCCCTCGACCGGCGCGCGCGCGAGGCGCTTGCCTCTGACGTCGGCATAGGGCTTGAAGTTTTTGACCCGGCCGTTTCGCGCCGCCGGCGGATTGGCGATTTTCATCGGGCACAGCATTAAGACGCTCGCGGAGGCCGAGCGCGCCGGCTCGCGCGGCGTCGTCGCGCAGGCGGCGAGGGCGCCCGCGGCGGCGGCGCAGAGGATGGATGCAACGCTTCGCAAGGCTTCCTCCGTCTTTGACGGCGTTTAACCATGCCAAGATGAATCGTCGGTTGACGAATAGGCAGGGATTTGCCGACG
>JBFXBB010000142.1:0-7398 GCA_050183685.1 Amphiplicatus sp. | reverse complement strand
TCGCGCTCAAACGCCGCGTCGGCCCCGTCATCGACAAAATTCTTATTGTTGAGATAGGCGCTAAGCGCGGCGACGCGTTTTGCGGCGCCTTTCGATTTCAGCGCCGCGCCGAGAATCTCTCTCGCCTTGGCGCTCGCCGCGCCGAGCCCGCTCCCCGTCGCATTCTTCAGGATGAGGAGGCTCGCCTCGATATTGCCCGCCTTCGCCCAGGCGATCGCCTCGCGATAGGCCGCATCGGCGCCCACGCGCGAGCCTTCGCTCATTTTGGCGAGCGCGCCGATATCCTCAAGAAAGCCCTGATGCGGTTCGGCGCCGTCGGCGTAACGCGCCGCCAAGGCGAGCAGCGCGTCGCTCGACGCCTCGCTGTCGCCGGCCGAAAGGTCGAGCAGCATCGCCTGCGCTTCCTCGGCGCGGCCTTCATGCTCAAGAAGCTTCGCCGCGACGAATTTGAGGTCGTCGGTCGGCGCCGGGGCGGCTTGGCTCGCAATGGCGTAGTATTTTTGCGCGTCGCTCCAGGCGCCGGCGAGAGTCATTGTCTTGGCGATGCGCGTCGCGATGATGGCCTTGAGGCGGGACGGCAGGCTTTCGATCGAATCGCCCGCCTCGGCGATCGCCGCGCGCGCGGCGCCGGGGTCAATTCCCGCCGCCGCCTGCCATAAAGCATGCGCGCCGCGGCAACCGGTTGCGCCCAATAGCGGGCCCGTCGGCGAAAGCTCTCGGCCGGCGATGAGGCGCGCGAGATCGCTGCGCAGGCTTTGCGCCTCGCCATAGGACGACAATATCGCCAGCGCCTCGTCGCCGAAGCCGATGGACAGATAGCCGTCAACGAGCCGGGCGATGTCATCCGCGCTCGGATCGCCGATCGCCCCAAGCGCGGCCTGCGCCTGCGCGATGGCGACGAGCGGCTCATGTTCGAAAGGCGCGCCCTTTATCGCAAAGCGTTCGTCGTCAAGACAGGGTTGCGCCGGCGCGGCCTGCGCCGTCGCCGCCCCTTCTTGTAAAGAATCGCTGTTCGCCGCCGCTTCGGCGCGGCGCGCCGGCGGAGATAAATCCGCCGCATCATCGCGAACGGAAACAAGCCCCTCATCGGCCGCGCGCCGCAAAAGGTCGATCATGCGGCGCCGCGCTTCTTCGAGAGAGTCCTCATCGTGAGGCGTAAGCGTTACCGGCCCCGCCTTCGCAATGGCGGAAGCAGCGTCTCGGATATCGACGATCAGCTTGCCCTCCGCCCCGCGATCCGTATTGACGACGCAGGCGCAATTAAGGCTCAGCCGGATGATCGTGCCGCCGGCCGTGTCCATCACGCGCGCAGCGACGACGCGACGCGCCTTTCGTTTATCATTGATGTCCGAAAGATCGACGCGGTCCGCCGCGTCGATCCTTATGTCGACGCGGCGCTCGGACTGATCGACCGTCACCGCCCCCGCGTTCGATATGACGACCCGGGAAAAGTCTTGATGCTCGCCGGCCGAAACGCCGACAGGCGCGGCGGCCTGCGCCGCGCTGGCCGCAAGGCCCGTTAAAATGACGACGATGGCGAACGGCTTTTGCATCACGCCGCCTTCTGGGTTTCTCGGATCGCCTCTTCGAGATCGTTGAAGGAGGGCCGATGCTTTTTGGGCGCGTTCCGGCGCGCGACTTCGACGCAAATTTGCGGCGTATGTTTGTTGAGACTCGCCACGAGCGCCTCACGGATGAGATTGTAGAAGCTGTGCTCTTCCTCGCGGATCGCCTTCACCCGATCGGAGAAGGGGCCGACAAGGCCATAGGCGAGAAAAACGCCGAGAAATGTTCCGACAAGCGCGCCGCCGATCATCTGACCGAGAACTTCCGGCGGCTTGTCGATCGACGCCATCGTCTTGATGACGCCGAGAACCGCCGCGACGATGCCGAGCGCGGGAAGACCGTCGGCCATTTTCTGCAAGGCGTGCGCGCCATGCATGTTGTTATGATGAAGCTGCTCAAGCTGCTTTTCGAGAAGCTCCTCGACCTGGTGCGCATTGTCGAAATTCATGATCATGGAGCGGATGGTGTCGCAGATCATCTCCATCGCCGCGCCGTCCTTGGCGATCTTCGGATATTTGTTGAAGACCGCCGACTCTTCTGGATTTTCGATATGCTGTTCGATTTCGACGGGGCTTTCTTTGGCGATCCGCACAAGCGTGAAAAGCAGACAAAGAAGGTCGCGATAATCCTGACGTTTCCAGCGCGCGCCGGTAAAGACCTTCACGACATCGCCCGCCGTATGCTTGATAACGTCGAAATCATTGCCGACGACAAAAGCGCCGACGGCGGCGCCGCCAATGATCATCATCTCATAGGGCAGCGAATGCAGAATGATGCTGAGCTTCCCGCCGGCGATGATATAGCCGCCAAAAACCATTGCCAGCGTCACGGCGATGCCGATAATGCCGCCCATATTTGATCGATGCTTCCTGCGCTATTAACGATGACAGGAGAATTTTTTATATTTTTGAAATTAAGATTTAATGAAAAGACGGTCTTCAACGCTTGTTCACTGAAGCATTGCGCCCGGCGATGATGACGCTTGCCGCATAAGCTTTTTCCGTTTCCATATTGGCGAGAATGAGCGCCGCGCTTTCGTTGTTCATCTCGGTCAGGAATCCGGCCGCGAAAGTCGGGTCCATCGCATTGAAAATTTCTCCCGCCTTTTGCGGCTTCATATTCTCATACATCTTGGCGAGACGCGCGATGTCGTCCTGCGCAGCCGTTTCGGCGAAAGAAAGGCGGCTCTCAAGCTCGGCTTTAATTGTCTTAAGCTCTGCGGTCTTCTGTTCGATGCGCTGTTCGACGGCTTCAAGCGCGCGCGCGCGCGCCATCACGGATTCCTCGCGCTTGTCGAGCGCCGCGGCGCGTTCGCGAATGGCGGCGAGAAGTCGGTCCCGGTCGAGACCTGTTTCGTCAGACGGTTCTGCGCGCGCGTTGCGGGCGGGCTGGGCTGACGTTTCGCCGGCGTGATCGGGCGCGGGTTGTTTTGCCTCGGCCGCTTTCGGCGGGGCCGCTTTATCTTCAACCGGTTTTTGCGCGACCGGCTTTTCAAGGCTGCTTGCCGCCGCGCTCGCAAAGCTGACGGCGCGCCCTGAGAAGGACGCCGCAAAGATGATCGCGATGACGACGAGCGGGCTCGGTCTCACGCCGCCGCTCCCGAACGTTTGCGCCTGCGGCCAGCCGCCCCGGCTTCGGCGGAATCTTCGACAACGACGAATTCAAGATCGGATTCTTCATCGACCGCCCGCGCGCGCGCGCTCTTCCGCAAGGCGCCCGCCCCGCCAGGCAAGGCGTTGGACGAGGCCGATGCGCATTCGATCGCTTCGAGAAGGGATTCCGCCGCATTGTTGGCGTCCTCGATGAAGGGAGCGAGCCCGTCAACATATTTCTTTGTCGCGCCTTCGGCGTGGTTGACGACGGAAGCGCCCATATCGGCGAGATGATCCATCAGCTCGTTCAATCGAACGACCTTCTCATCGGCCTTTGCGATCAAGCCTTCGAGCCGCGCGGCGGCGTTATCCGCGGATTTCTTCGTTCCCTCGACGGCCGATTTCACCTCTTCGGCCGATTTCGACAACGCCGCGACGCCCGCGCCAAGACCCGCTTTCGCATTGGTCAAATCTTTCAGGCGCCGCGTCAAAACGAGGCAGTAAAAACACGCCGTGCCGGACGCCGCGAGCAACAGAAAATCCATCACGAGTTCCATAGCAGGCTCCTAGGTAAGAACGAAATCCGTAATAAGCACATCATGAATGCTGTCCGCTGGCGTAATAAGTTGAAGACGCCGGAGCATCTGCGCGCGAAGCCGAGCCATTCCCGCCGGCTGAATGAGATCGTCTTCCTCAACCGCCCGCAAATAGCCATTCAATGTGTCTCTGATGCGCGGCGTGAGATCGGTAAGGCTTTTTTCATTTCCTTGCGTCGTTTCGAGACTGATCGAAATCTTTAAATACCGTGAACTGGCGCCCGGCCCGAGCGTGACGACAAGCGGCTCTATGTTAACGAATGCGACGCTTTCCGCGCTCCCGCGGCTGCTTGCATGGCCGCCCTTTTCCGCCGGCTTCGACGCCTCGACCGCGCAATCGCGCGAGGCCGGCGCCAAAAAATAGGCCGCGCCCGTCGCGGCCGCGCCCATTGCGACAACGCCAGCGGCGCCGAAGACGATCGCCTTCATGGGCGACTTCTTCTTTTCCTCTATCTCTGGCGGTTCTTCGTCCGTGTCGGCCATTTTCAGAAATCCCGGCGCAACCTCGCTTCGGTGCGAATCTGTAACCTCCCTTTAATGATAAAAGGGTAAACAAAATTCCGAACATGCCGAAGAAATCGGAAATGCGGCGCATTAACGGACGTTTTAAAAATGCAGGGACTAGTTTCAGTTTGGCGCCTTCTCACCCCCGCGAAGCGGATAACGCTCCTCGCCGCCGCCGGCGCTACGATCTTCGTTTTCTCCATCCTCGCGCGCGTCGCCTCCCATCCGAGCATGACGCTTCTCTATGCCGGGTTGGAAGGGCGCGCCGCCGGCGACGTCGTCTCCGCGCTCGAACGCATGGACACGCCTTTTGAGATCCGCGGCGAGGCGATTTATGTTCCCGCCGCAGAGCGGGACTCGATCAAAATGTCGCTCGCAGGTCAGGGACTGCCGACGCAGGGCCAGGCCGGCTACGAGCTTCTCGACAAACTCAACGGATTTTCGACGACGTCGGACATGTTCGACGCGACCTATTGGCGCGCCAAGGAGGGCGAGCTTGCGCGCACCATTCTTTCAACGCCGGGCGTGCGCGCCGCGCGCGTGCATATCGGCAATCCCCATGCCGGCGCCTTTTCTCGCCATGCGCCCTCGCCGACCGGCGTCGTCACGGTAACGATGGGCGCCGACGCGCTGACGGCGGGCCAGGCGCAAGCAATCCGTTTTCTCGTCGCCTCCGCGGTGCCGGGCCTTGCTTCCGATCAAGTCGCGGTCATCGATTCGGCGCGCGGCGTCATTTTAAGTCCCGGCTCGGACGATGAGATAATGCCCGACCAAAAAACCGCCGCCGATCGCGAATCCCAAATGGAGCGCGACATCATCAATCTTCTCGAAGCGCGCGTCGGGCCCGGCAATGCGCGCGCCAAAGTCGCCCTCGAACTCGACATGGAGCGCGAAGCCGTCTCCGAACGCGTCTTCAACCCCGATGGACGGGTGATTTCCGGAAAGGAGACGACGGAAGTCTCTGAAACCTCGTCCGGCGGCGGCGGCGGCTCGGCCGTCACGGTCGCCAGCAACCTTCCCGAAGGCGACGCGCCGGGCGCAGGCGCGCCCTCGCGCGCGCAGCGCACCGAGACGAAGGAAACGATCAAATATGACATGTCCGAAGTAAAACGCGAACGCGAGAAGCTTCCCGGCGCGATCCGCCGCCTGAGCGTCGCCGTGTTTGTCAATCAGATTGCGGAAGAACCGGCCGAAGACGGCGGCGAACCCGTGATGCGGACGGATGACGAGATCGAAAAGCTCAAGATGCTCGTTTCAATGGCTGTCGGATTCAATGAAGCGCGCGGCGATACGCTGACGATAGAAGCGCTGCCTTTCAAAGCGATGGCGACAGGCGGCGTCGAGGTCAAAAGCAATCCGATCGGCGCCTTCATGGAACGCCACCTCATGAACGCCATTCAGATCATCATTCTCGCTGTCGTGACGATCGTGCTCGGCCTATTTGTCGTAAAGCCATTGTTGTCCGCAAAGGACGCGCCGGCGCCGGCTCTAACCTCGTCTAATCCCGCGCAAGCCGCCGCTATCAGCGCGCCGGCGCAAGCGGACGTCCTTCCCGCCGCGCCGTCCGATCCGATCCTGACGCTGAAGGAGATCGCCTCGTCGAAAACGGACGAAACCGCCTCGCTCATCAGAGCATGGCTTGAGACGGAGGACGCCGCATGAGCGCGTCGCTCCTAAAGCTTGAGCGTTTCGACGCGCCCGACGCCGGCCCCGATGAGGCGATCGCCGCCGCATCCGGCAATGTCTTCGAGCAGCGCTTGCGCGCGGAAGCCTTTGCCGAGGGCTTCGCGGCCGGACAGGCCGCGGCCGCGCGTGAGGCCGGCGAACAGGGGGCTCTCGCAAATTTCGTCGCCGCAGCGATCGAAGGAGCGACGGACCTCTTGTCGCAAAACCTGACGCATGACGCCGGCGCAGCTCTAAAATCGATCCTTGAGAGGATTTTCCCTGTTCTTGCAGAGAAAGGCTTCGCCGCGGAAGCCGCTGTCATCCTGACGAACGCCGCGAAGAATTCCGGCGGGCGCATTCTTGAGATATCGGCGCCGCCGGACAAGACGGAAGCGCTTGAGCGCCTGCTCAATAAATCCGCTCCGGGGGCGTCTTTCTCCGTCAAGCCCGACTCCACGCTCAAAGGCGCCGTCGCCAGAGCCGTCTGGCTCGGCGGCGGCCTTGACGTTGATCTGGATCAAGCCGCGAGCGAGTGCCTTGCGGCGCTGGAGGCGGCGCTCAACGAACTCGAAAGCGAGAGGCGATCATGAGCACAAAGAAGAACGAAGCGACGGATGCAAAAGAACCCGTCGCCGCGGACGCCGTGGAGCAAAGCGCGCCGGAGAGCATTGAAGCGCCCGCTTTCGACCGCCGCGAGGACGCGACGACCAACAAGCTGAAACGCGCCATCTTCAGCGTGCCGATCGAAGTTGTCGTGTCCGTCGGCGCGGCGCGCCCGCTGATCGGCGAGCTTCTTGCTATGGAGCGCGATCATCTTTTACCGCTTGATTCGACACTCGAAGATCCCGTCGAGCTCAGGGTCAACAACCGCGTCATCGCGCGCGGCCAGCTGACGAAAATGGAGGACGGCCGCAGTCGCCTTGGCGTTCGTCTCACCGAAATCGTCGATATGTCGGACATTGCGTGATGCGATTGGCGTTCGGCCTTGCGGCGTTCCTGGCCGCCATCCTGATCATGACCGGGGCCGCGTCGGCGCAGGATATAACGTCGGCGGCGGAAGGCGGGCTGAGCCTTCGCGTCGTGCAGCTCTTCGTCCTCGTGACGGTCCTCAGCCTCGCGCCGGGCCTGGCGATGATGATCACCTGCCTGCCCTTTATGATTATCGTCTTCTCGATCTTGAGACAGGCGATCGGACTTCAGCAGGCCCCGCCCAACATGCTCATCATGAGCCTTGCGCTATTCCTGACCTATTTTGTGATGGAGCCCGTTTTCGCCGAGTCCTGGCGGCTTGGCGTCGCCCCGCTCCTTCAACATGACATCACCGAACAGCAGGCCTTTCAGCGCGCGCTCGCGCCTTTCGAGACCTTCATGAGCGGCCGCGTCTCGCCCGTCGCGCTCGACGCGTTAACCGAAGTCGCTCCCGCGCGCGCAGCGGAAGGGAGCGCAACGCCCCTATCGGTTCTCATCCCCGCCTT
>JBFXBB010000141.1:0-7427 GCA_050183685.1 Amphiplicatus sp. | reverse complement strand
GCGCGCCTCCTCGACGGCGAGCCCTATCAGCGCCGCCGCGAAGTCATGCTCGGCCTTGGCGAGCGCGACCAATTGCTCGGGGCTCGCTTTTTCGAGCGCCTCGCCGAGCGCGTCCTCGCTCGCGCCTTCCGCGCCGAAGATCGCCCTGGAAAGCGCGGCGACCGCGGCGCCGGCGAGCGGACCGCCCAGCGCCTCGGCGATTTTCGGCGCCGCCGAGGAGACGGCGCGCTTTAGTTTTCCCCCGGTCTTTGCTTCGTCAGTCATCAAACAAACTCCTGTCTCGCGGACATCGTTTAAGGTCCGACGCGCATCTTACGCGCGGATCGGAGGGGGGGGATAAGTGGGTCTCGACTCGCCTCTTTGGCGAATTAGAGCGTGTGGCGATTGACCGGAATCGGAGCTTGCGGCCCATCCTTCGTGACGCGGGCCTTTGGCCCGCTCCTCAGGATGAGGCCCGTTTTGTTGCAACAAGAGAAGGCCTCATCCTGAGGAGCGCCGAAGGCGCGTCACGAAGGATGGGTCGCTTGCGCCGACGAAGATCGACTGCTCGCCGCCCGCCAGCGATTGCGCAGCGTTAACCCCTTTCAAAAATTCAATTTGCCTTCAATGGCGGATCAATTCACGGTTGCGATTCGCGATTCGACGCGCGTCACAAGCATTTATTGCGCCGCGCCGCCGAAGGTTCTGAAATCGAGTTCCTATGACGCTTGCCCTGACGGCGATCGCCGTCCTTATCGGACTCTGGGCGCTCTCGACCGCCCGGATCCCCCCTATTGCGGAGGCCCCGGCGCTTCTGCTTTCGCTCGGCGCGGCCGGCGCCTTTTTATACCGCGCGCTGGGCGCGCCGACGCCGCCGACCGAATTCCTCGCCGGCGCGGCCGAAGCGGGCCTCGGCGCGCTTGTGTTCGTCTCGGCCGCACAGATTCGGGTCAGCCGATTCGCGCGGGTTTGTCCCGCCTCTTTCCGGCTGACGCTTGGCGGCGCGCCGCTTTTTCTCGTGATTTGCAGCCTCGGCGCCTTTGTTCTCTTGCCGCAATTGTCGATGCCTTCGGCGATGCTGCTCGGCGGCGCGCTCATGCTGAACGGCGCCGCCTTCGACCGGCGCGCCGTGACGAGGGCGCCGGCGCCCGCTTCGATCAAAGCCGCCGTTCGGATCGAAAGCGCGGCGATCATCGCGCTCGGCGCGCCGGTCGCGATCCTCATCGCCGGCGCCGCGACGACGCCGGCGCCCGGCGACACGCCGCTGCGTCCGCTCCTCGACCAAAGCATCGCGGTCGCCGCCGCCTTTGCGATCGGCGGCGCGGCGGGGCTCGGCGCGGCGCGCTATGGCCGCCGGCGCGGGCGCGAGATTCTCGCCGTGATGACGGCGGCGGGCGGCGCCTATATCGTCTGTGCGCTGATCGGCGCGGCTCCCGTGATCGCCGCGGGCGCGGCGGGCCTTGTCTGGGGCGAGGAGTCGCGGGCGCGCCTCGTGGCGCGGCTGCGCCTTCGCCGCTTTGTCGAGCGGGGCGTCGCGCCGCTCGCCTATTTCGCCTTTGGCGCGGCGCTCGGGCCCCGCCTTTTCGAGGCGGACTTATTGTCGATTCTCTTCGCGGCCGCGGCCGTCACCGTGATGCGCGCGGGACCGCGGCTCGCCATGCTCCACACATCGCGCCTGCCGAAGGAAAGCCAGGCCTTTCTCGCCTGGTTCGGCGGCGCGCCCGGCGCGGCCTCGGCGCTTTTCATTCTCTCGCTGATGGACAATGCGACGCTTGTCGATCACGAGGCTTTCCTCACCGTCGCCGCGCTTTCTGTCATCGCCGGCGTCTTCGCCGCGCGCGCGACCTCGCGCCCGCTCGCCAACGCCTTTTTGAGGCAGACCGCGATCGCCAAGCGGCGGCGGATGTATGCGGGTTAGGGGGCGGGCGATAAGTCTCGATTGACGCTTCCCCGCGGCCCATCCTTCGTGACGCGGCCCTTAGAGGGCCGCTCCTCAGGATGAGGCTTTCCCTTGTGGCAACTGCAACGGGCCTCATCCTGAGGAGCGCCGAAGGCGCGTCACGGAAGGATAGGCCGAAGGCTCCGACTGACATCAATCGCCGCCTGCCCGGAGCGCCGCCGCTTCACGCGGTCTTCTCGAATATCTCGCGGCCGATCAGCATGCGCCTGATCTCGCTCGTCCCCGCGCCGATTTCATAGAGCTTTGCGTCACGCAGGAGCCGGGCGGCCGGATAATCGTTGATATAACCATTGCCGCCGAGAAGCTGGATCGCGTCGAGCGCAACCTCGGTCGCCTTTTCTGCCGCGAAAAGAATGCAGCCGGCCGCGTCCCGGCGGGAGGTCTCGCCGCGGTCGCAGGCCGCCGCGACCGCGTAGACATAAGCCCTGGAGGCGTTCATCGCCACATAGATGTCGGCGAGCTTGGCCTCGACGAGCTGAAAGGCGCCGATCGGCTTGCCGAATTGCTCGCGCTCATGGACATAGGGCGCAACGAGGTCGAGCGCGGCCCGCATGAGGCCGAGCGGGCCCGCCGCGAGGACCGTCCGCTCATAATCAAGACCCGACATCAGGACGCCGACGCCCTCGCCGACGCGGCCGAGCACATTCTCGGCCGGGACCTCGCAGTCCTCGAAGACAAGCTCGCAGGTGTCGGAGCCGCGCATGCCCATCTTGTCGAGCTTTTGCGCGGTCCGGAAACCTTTAAAGCCCTTTTCGACGATGAAGGCCGTGATGCCGCGCGAACCGGCGGCGGGGTCGGTCTTCGCATAGACGACGAGCGTGTCGGCGCCCGGCCCGTTGGTGATCCACATCTTATTGCCGTTGAGGACGTAGCGGTCGCGCTTTTTGTCGGCGCGGAGCTTCATCGAAACGACGTCGGAGCCGGCGCCGGGCTCGGACATGGCGAGCGCGCCGAGATGCTCGCCGGCGATCAGCTTCGGCAGGTAGCGCGCCTTCTGCGCGCTCGTTCCGTTGAGATTGATCTGGTTGACGCAGAGATTGGAATGCGCGCCATAGGAAAGCCCGACCGCGCCCGAACCGCGCGAGACCTCTTCCATGATGACGCAATGGGCGAGATAGCCGAGCCCGGCGCCGCCATAGCTGGGGTCCGCCGTCACCCCGAGAATGCCGAGCGCGCCCATTTGCGGCCATAAATCGCGGGGAAACTCATTGCGGGCGTCGATCTCGGCGGCGCGCGGGGCGAGCTTGTCGTCGACCCAGCGGGCGACCGTCTCGCGCATCTCCTCGATCTCGGGATCAAGGCCGAATGTCATCTGGATCAGGGAATTGCGCATCGGCCGCTCCGCGATTGCCGTTCCCCTCGGGGATAAGGCTCAAGCCCCCCGTCCACAAGCGGCGCGTCTTTCCGGTTTTGTTCCGCCCCCGCCTTCCCGCATCCGGTGAATTGGCGCATGGGACGAAATCCGCTATCTCGGGAATGACTCCAGGAAATCAGGCGCATGAACGACAAGCAAGACCGCGAAGACGGCGATAGCGGCGACGGCGACCGGCTGAGGCTCGGGCTCGCCGAAACCCCGGAACCGGCCCTGTCGGCGCCGGCGGGCGAGCGCCGGATGCGCCCGAAGGGCTCGGACCGGCGGATCGGGCCCGACCGGCGCGGCGGGCGCTGGCGCGCGGCGAGCCGCCAGACCATGCTTGTGACCCGCCTCATGGCCGTCTTTTTCTTTTTCGCCGTGCTGGTCGGCTGGCCGGGCGGAAATTTTCTCGCCCATCTCTACAGGACGGGCTCGGGGGCGGGCTGGTCCTATTTCGATTCGCTCGGGCTTGAGACCTTTCTTCTCGCCATTTTCGTTCCTGTACTGACGATCCTCATCGGCTATATCGTCTCGCGCCAGCAGCAGATGATGGCGGCGGCCGAAGACATCGCCTCCGCCGCAAAGCAATTCATTCATCCAGACCAGCACGCGGCCGAAAACGCCATGAGCGTCGGCGCGGCCGTCCGTGGGCAGATGGATGCGCTGAATGTCGGCCTCGACGGCGCCTTGACGCGGCTCGCCACGGTCGAGGCGATGATCCGCCAGCATGTCGCCGCGATCGAAACGGCGAGCGAATCCGTCGAGACGCGCGCCGCCGGCGCCGTCAGCCGCGTCTCGGCCGAGCGCGCGCGGCTGATCGAATTGACCGAGCATTTGAATTCGCAGGCCGACGCCTTCGCCGCCGCCATCGCCGAAAAGGCGCAGGCCTCGATCGAGGCGCTGCATTCGGCCGGCGATTTCACTGACCGCGCCGAGTCGCATCTGGAAGAACGTCTCGCCCGGCTCGATTCCGCGGCGCAATTGGCGCTCCGGAGTTTCGAGGCGCTGAGCGACGCGCTCGCGGCGGCCGACGAATCGGTGCGCGCCTCGACCGAGCAAATCGACGCCTCGACCATCGAGAACCGCGCCGCGATGGAGCGCGCGACGCGCGCCTCGGAGGCGGCGGCGGAAGCCGCCGCCCGCAATGCGGCCAATGTGGGCGCCGCCGCCGCGCGCGCCTCGCAGGAAGCGCGCAAGGCCGCCGAAGACGCCATCGAGACCTCATCCCAGGAGGCCGAGCGCGCCTCGCGCGCCGCCTATGAAGCCGCCGAGCGCGAGGCGCGCCGCATCGCCGAGACGACGCATGGCGTCATCGACAATGTCAAACGCTCGGCCAATGAGATGCTGAACGCCGTCGCGACCGACGCCGGCAAGGCGACGAGCGCGGCCTCGCAAATGTCGGAGGCCGCCCGCCTTTCCGCAGACGCGGCGGCGCATGCATCGGCCAACATTGTCAAGGCGAGCGTCGACGCCAAGAAGAACGCCGAGGCCGCGCTCTCAATGGCCGAAAAAACGACGGCGCGCATGGATGAGCGCAACAAGGCGCTCGCATCGGCCCGCGCCGCGCTCGAACAGGAGAATGCGCGGCTCGAAAGCCTCATCGACGAGCAGCGAAAACGCGCCGACCGCCTCGCCGACGCGATCGCGTCGCAGACCGAGCGTCTGTCGAAGCTCGCCGAATCGCAGCTTCGCGAGCAGGAGGCGAGCGTGCGCCTCGCCGAGGCCCAGCTCGCCTTGCAGAAAAAAGCCGACGAGGCCGCCCGCGCAGCCCAAGAACAGGAAGGAGCCGCGCGCGCCAGGGCGGAAGAAAAGCGCGCGCCGGTGACCGAACCCGCCGCCGAGACGGCCAAGCCCGCGCCGAAACCGGCGCAAGAAGAGCCCGTTCTCAATCTCAACAAACCCGCAGGCAAGGAACGCGAAAGGCCTCAGAACGCCGCGCGCGAAGAAGCCCCGCAGAAAAAGCCGGCGCGCCGGCGCGAGCCGCCGCTGACGCTCGGCAAGGAGAATGAACGGCCCGCTGAAACGGCAAAACGCGACAAGCAGGCCGTGAGCTGGCGCGAAATCCTCGATGCGACGGACGACGCCGAACCGCTCGATCTCGCCGCCGTCTCGGCGAAAGAGCCCGATCCCGCCGGCGACGGCGCGGCGACGGCGATCAAGATCATCAGCGAATTGCAGAATTTCACCTTCGATCTCGAAACCCGACTATATGGCGACCCGCCCTTAAGCCTGCGCGAGCGTTTCGATCACGGCGACCGCAATGTCTTCGCCAACCGCCTGCTCCGCTTGAACGAAACCGACGTCAAGCGCCGCATCAGGATGGAGTCGGGCCGCGACAAGGCGTTCGAGCGCGACATCCATGATTTCCTGCAAGGCTTCGAACGCCTGCTCGAAGACGCAACGACCTCGGAAACGGCCGACGAGGATTTGGAGGAATATCTCTCCTCGCCCTTGGGGCGGGTCTATCTGCTCATCGGCGCGACGGTCGGCTATTTCGCGTAAGCTTCGCCCGCCTCATCCATCGACCAGCCGACGATCTCGCCGATCGCCGACGTGACAGCCTGATCGAAGGCGGCGGCAACCTCAGGAACCGTATCCTTCGCGGCCGGGACGCGCTCTTCAAAAAGCCGCGCGGCGAGGACGCGCCCGCGCCCCGTCGCGATCCGCGCATAGATCGAGAACATGGCGACCGGTCCGTTGCCGGAATAATCGGCGTGCATGGCGCGGATATCCGTCTGCAAGGCGAAGGTCCCGCCGGGAAGCGCGATCCGGTCGCCGACGGTCAGGATGCGGCCGGAATTCTCAAAGCTTCGGATGATCGCGGCCTGAACGAGACGCGGCGCGCGGTCGGCCCATTCTCCATTCGCATAGAACTCGACCCGGCCGGGCGCGCGGACAAGCGCGATCTTCGTCGTGTCATAGACGCGGCTCGCGAGCGGATCCTCGATGACGAGCGACCATTCGACCGGCCTTTCATCCGTCGCCGGAAATTCCACGGGGCTGATGAGATAGCGCGGCGCGGCGGGCGACGCTTCGGGAAGAACGGAGACGCAGGAGGCAAGGCCAAGCGCCGCCAGCGCAAGCGCGAAGCCCGCGGCCCATCCTTCGTGACGCGGGCTTCGCCCGCTCCTCAGGATGAGGCTCGCGCCTGTTGCAACAAGGCAAAGCCTCATCCTGAGGAGGCGCGAAGCGCCGTCGCGAAGGATGGGCGCCAAGCGCCGGCGTTTCCACATGCTCATTCCTCCGGCTTGTATCGCGGCGTTGATTCGCCCAGGAGATAGCCGCGCGGGTCGCGGTCGATCTCGCGGAGAATCTGGTCGAGCGTGCGGATCGTCCGGCGCGCCTCGGCGACGGCGGGGCCGACCTGGGCGAGGCCCTGCTCGGTGAAGATCGCAAGCGACTCGCGATTCTCCGCCGCAATCTGATTGAGGTTCTCGACAAGCTCGCGCGTCGCCGTCACCGTGCGCCGCGTTTCGGCGAGGACCTCCGGCGCGTCCTTGACGAGAATGGCGTCGAGATCGTCGGAGACCTTTGCAAGGCTTTTGGCCGCGCTCGCGAGCTCGGCCGAGATCGTCGCCGTATTCTCGAAGGTTTTCGCGATATTCGCATCCTGTTCGGCGAGCGCCTTGGCGACCCGGTCGATCGAGGCGAGAATGCGCGCGAACGCCTCGGTGTTCGCCGGCGACAGCAATTCGTTCACGGAATTGACGATGTCGCCGCTGCCTTCGAGAAAGGCGGCGAAGCCCGACATGTCGGCCTTGAGGCGCGGCACGCCGCGCTCGACGTCTTTCAAAAGCGGCGCCTCGGGGCTGCCGCCGACAAACTGGATGATGGCGAGGCCCGTAAAGCCGACAAGCTCAAGTTCGGCTCTCGTATCGGTCTTGACCGGGGTGTCGCGGTCGACGCGCACCCGCGCGACGACGATCGAGGGGTTCTCGGGATCGATGGTGAGGGTCTCGACCTCGCCCTTCTGGATGCCGTTGAAGCGGACGGCGGCGCCCTTCGAAAGGCCCGACACGCGCTCGGTGAAAATGACGTCATATTCGTCGAATTTGCGCTTGGTCTGGCTGAGCCACAGAACAAAAAGGAAGGCGAGCGCCATCGCGCAGAGCACAAAGGCCCCGATCAGCACGT
>JBFXBB010000140.1:0-7436 GCA_050183685.1 Amphiplicatus sp. | reverse complement strand
AAAAGGCGATGATCGAGCCTGAAAAGGTGATCGCGCCGATGGCGCAGCCGAGCGACATCTCGATGACGGATTGCAGATGGATCTCGCCCGGCTCGCCGACGCCGAAAGCGCGCGGCGCGAGAAACGCCGCCCAGGCGATGAACACCGCCGCCAGGCCGACGAGAGAATGGAAGGCCGCAACAAGCTGCGGCATGGCGGTCATCGGCACTTTGCGCGCGATATAGGCCCCGGCCGCCGCGCCGGGCGCGATCGCGACGAGGATCAAAAGGAAAATAAGGAAATTCTTGTTTTCCAGCATGAACAGCGTCGTCAGGACGGCGATCGCCATTCCGATCATGCCGAAGCGATTGCCGGCGCGCGCGGTTTCCGGTGAGGAGAGCCCCCTCAGCGCGAGGATAAAGAGAATGCCGGAGGCGATGTAGAGAAGCGCCGGGAGATTTTCCGCCATCGCTGCCCCCTATCGCTCTTTCTTTTTATACATCGCCAGCATGCGCTGGGTGACGAGGAAGCCGCCGAAGATGTTCACGCTCGCCAGCATCACGCCGAACATGCCGAACCAGCGCGCCAGGCCGCCGTCAGGCGAGTCCGCGAGATTGGCGCCGACCGCGATCAGCGCGCCGACGATCACGACGGAGGAGATCGCATTGGTGACCGACATCAACGGCGTGTGCAGCGCCGGCGTCACCGACCAGACGACGTAATAGCCGACAAAGATCGCGAGGATGAAAATCGCGAGGAGGTAGACGAATTCCGACGGCCCGTTCAGCATGTCGGCGAGCGAGGCGAGTTGATCGGCGAATTCGCGCGCCTGCTCGGCCGACGTCGCGGCCGCCTCGGCGTTGCCGGTCGCGGTCGCGGCGGCGGCCTCGGCCGCTTTCGCCGCTTCTTCAGCCGCCCGCGCGGCCTGTTCGACCGTCTCGCTTTGCGATTGCATCATGCGGCGCCTCCTTCTTTTTCCGCTTCCGCCTCGCCGCGCGCCGCCGTCTCGGCCGGCGCCGGCGCGAAGGCCGGATGCACGACCTCGCCGTCGCGGGTGAGCGCGATCCCTTTCAGGATCTCGTCATTCCAATCGGGCGCGAATGATTTCGCCTCCTTGTCCCAGAAGGCCGAAAGGAAATTCAAAAGATTGCGCGCATAGAGATTGGAGGCGTCGGCGGCGAGCCGCCCCGGCACATTCGCAAAGCCGAGAATGACGACGCCGTCGACATCGACCGCCTGCCCGAGTTCGGAAAGCGCGACATTGCCCCCCTGCTCCACCGCGAGATCGACGAGGACCGAGCCCGGCTGCATCGAGCGCACCATCGCTTCCGAAACGAGCTTCGGCGCCGGACGCCCGGGAATGAGCGCGGTCGTGATGACGATATTCTGCTTCTTGATATGCTCGCCGACGAATTCCGCCTGGCGCTTCTTGAAGTCTTCGGACATTTCCTTGGCGTAGCCGGCTGAGGTCTCGGCGCTTTTCATCGCCTCTTCATCGACGGTCACAAAAGTCGCGCCAAGGCTCTGCACCTGCTCCTTGGCGGCGAAGCGCACATCCGTCGCCGACACGACGGCGCCGAGGCGGCGCGCGGTCGCGATCGCCTGAAGCCCCGCGACGCCCGCGCCCATCACAAAGGCCTTTGCCGGCGCGATCGTCCCCGCCGCCGTCATCATCATCGGAAAGGCGCGGCCGTAATAGGCGGCGGCGTCGATGACGGCTTTATAGCCGGCGAGATTGGACTGCGAGGACAGCACGTCCATCGATTGCGCGCGGGTGATGCGCGGCATCAAATCCATCGCGAGCGCGTCAACGCCCGCCTTCGCATAGGTCGTCAGAAGATCGGGCTCGGCATGGGGCGAGAGAATGGCCGCAAGGATCGTCCCCCGCGCGAAGGCCGACATTTCCTCGCGCGTCGGACGCTGCACTTTGAGGACGAGGCCGGCGCCGTTCGCCGCGTCGACGGCGCTTTTGGCGATCTCCGCGCCGGCTTCGCGAAAGGCCTGATCGGAAAAACGCGCGCCCGCGCCCGCGCCCGTCTCGACCGCGACGCTCGCGCCCATCGCGACATATTTCTTGACCGTGTCAGGCGAGGCGGCGACCCGCGTCTCGCCAGGACGGGTCTCCTTCATTATGGCGATCTTCATCTGGCCTCCCGGCATGTGCGCCCATAGGAGCGTGATTTGGACGCGGCGGGCTAGAGCGAACTAGTGGGAAAAGAAGGTGCGTACAACAAAGAACACGACGAGATAGGTGACGATCGCGCCAATAAGCGCAACGCCGATCCCATTCGCCATGACGAGATTGGTGAAGAACACGGTAAGCGCGAGCGCGAAGGGAACGCCGATCTCGCCCGACGCGCGCATGATGGCGGCGTAAGTTCGGCGATGTTCTTCGGCGTCGGCTAGGCGCTGCGTCATCTCGTCGGCCATTTCTTTCTTGTCCTGTTCGGGCATGGTCAAAATCCGGCGTGTTTTCTGGCCGAATTCAGCCCCTTAGGCAAGTGCCCGGCGTTCCACAAGCAATTGTGAGCGCCGGCGGCGCCGGCCGGCGATTGCGCGCGGCCGCAAAGACCATAGACTGCGCGCCCGGGGGCGCTGCTCGGCGTCGGATCATGGCTAATCTCTCGGGAAGCGCGCCCGGCCGCGCTGTATTGCTCGCGGCCGTGCTTGTCCTGACCGTTCTTCCCGCCCGGGCCGTCGAGCCCGGCCGGCGCGAATTCGCCGCCGGCGATTTCGAGACGGCCCGCCTTCTCGCCCGCGAGGCGGGGTCGGGCGAGGGTTTCGCTCTCGCCTGCCAGGCGGGGCTGGTGCTCGGCGGCTATTTCGAGAAAGGCGCGGCGGCCGTCAGGGCCCTGCATGGCGCCCTCGAAGACTGCGCCCGCTCCATCGCGAGCGGCGCCGGACGCGCCGACGCGCATATCAATTATGCGATCGCCCTCGGCTTTGAGGCCGAGCGGCTCGGCAGCCGTACTTATGCGAGCGCCTCGCGGCGGCTGATGGAGGAGGCGATCGCGCGTTTTCCGAAAATCGCCTTCGCCCACGCCGCCTATGCGGCCTGGCACGCCGCCGCGGCCGAGCGCGGCTTTCTCGCAAAGGCCGCCCTCGGCGCCAGCGAAAGCGCGGCGCGCGACGAATTCGAAACGGCGCTCGCGCTTCAGGCGGACAATTTTTCGGTGAACTATCAGGCGCTGCGCTTTTTCGCGGATGGCGGGGCCAAGGATCGCGACCGCGCCGCGCGCCTCGCCGCGCGGCTTCTTGGCGAGCTCCGTCCAAAAGACCGCTTCGAGGCATTGCTGCGCGAGAGGGCCCAGGAAATCGCCGAGGCGCTCGCGACGCAGGACAAAAAAGCGGTCGCCGCCGCCTTGCAGGCGACGGAGCCCTTCGGCGGCATCGAGAAGGAGCGCGCCGCGCCGTCCTTCCCGCCGCCTTTTCTGACATATGCGGGCGTAGACGCCGCGATGGAGGCGAGCAAATGAGAGGTCTTCCCTTCCTAAAGCGCGCGGCGACGAGTTGGAGTCGGAATGGGCGGCCCATCCTTCGTGACGCGGCCCTTTGGGCCGCTCCTCAGGATGAGGCTTTCCCTGGCTGCAATAACGCACGCTCTTGCCGCAACGACGCACAGCCTCATCCTGAGGAGCGGGCGAAGCCCGCGTCACGAAGGATGGGCCGCAGGCGCGCCGAGCGAAACTTGGCGCCCGCGCTCGCCGGGCTCCTCCTCGCCGCCCTTGCCGGCTGCGCGACGGCGGCCGGGATTCTCTATCCGGTCAATAAGGACGCGCTGAAGGCGCGCGCCGGCGATTATACGCTCGATCCGCGCCATACGAGCGTCATTTTCGCCGTCGAGCATCTCGGCTTTTCTCTCTATTACGGCCGGTTCGAAGGGGCGTCCGGCCGCCTCGCCTTCGACCCGGAAAATCCGAGCGAGAGCCGTGTCGCCGTGCGCCTGCCCGCGGCGGGCCTCGACGTAACGGACGCCGATCTCGAAGACATGCTCAAAGGCGAGGCGATGTTCGACGCCGCCCATTATCCGGACATCGTCTTCGAGTCGGATGCGGTGACGCTCACCGGCGAGAACAGCGCCGACATTCATGGGCTGTTGACGATCAAGGACGCGACGCGGCCCCTCGTCATCCAGGCGCGCTTTCATGGCGGGGGAACCAATCCGGCCGAGGGCAAGCGCGTCGTCGGCTTCGACGGCGAGGCGAGCCTTAAGCGATCGGATTTCGGCCTCGACGCCTGGCTGCCCTTTGTCGGCGACGAGGCGCGGCTGACGATCAGCGCGGAATTTACGCGGTGATCACGCCCCGACCCGCACCGGCCAGCAGGCCAGCAACGCCCGCAAGGTGGAAATGAAGGCGATCGGCTCGTCGATCATCAGATGATGGTGGACGGCGGGCATGACGATGAAGGGCGAGCGCCCCCGCGTCTGCGCCTTCAAATGCTCGAACCCGTCGCCGCGCGCGAAAAGCGAATCCGCGCCGTAAATGAAGGCCAGCGGACAGCGCGCCGCGAGGAACAGATCGCGCTCGAAATGAATATCGAAATTGCGGCCCTGGCCGGGGTCGAATTTCCACGCCCAGCCGGCCCCGCCTTCGGGGCGCGGCGCTTTGACGAGACCTTGGCGGGCGAGATAATCGACCAGATAAAGCGCGCTCGCCGGCTGATTGGGCAGGAAGCGGAAGCGGCTGATGGGTTCCTCGATCGTCGCATAGACCCGGCGGCCCGCCGCGCCCTTGCCGTTATCGGCCTTGCCGCGCCGTATCGTGTAGCCCTCGTCGGGGTCCGGCGGGGCGAGAGGGCTGTCGATAATGACGGCGCCGGCGAAATGCTCGCCTTCGCGCTCGACGGCGGCGAGCGTCACCCAGCCGCCGAAACTGTGGCCGACGATGATCGGGCGCCCGGCCTCGGCGAGCCGCGCCGCCGCGACGACGCCCATCACCTCGTCGACCATGAGGTTCAGCGAATAGCGAGCCCGCCAGTCGGAATCCCCCATGCCGGAGAAGTCCAGGGCGGCGACGCGGAACTTCTCGGCGAAAAAGGGCGCGAAAGGCCGCCACCAGTCGCGATGGGCGCGCCCGCCATGAAGGAAGATAAGGCCGCGCTTGCCCGCCTCGCCCCAGACCGAATAGCGGATCTGCGCCCCGGCGACCTCGACGGCGGCCTCCTCGGAAGGCTGTCCGATCGCCCAGTCGAACCAGGCGGGCGCCGGGGGTTTCTTGCCCGCAAGGCCGGCGAGCGGGCGGATGATCTCGTTCAAATTTTCTGGCATGGGCAATCGCAATGACGACGTTAAGCAGGAAATAGAGCAAGTTGCTTCATTTCACCATTCGCGCATGCAGAGAGGCGCGTCGGGGCCGCGCTTGAGCTATCCATTCCGCGCGCCTCATTCTCCGATAAGGCGCAGAAATCATCCGGCAGGAGCGCGATCGCGGACAATAATGGGCTTTTAGCGCGCATTACCGTCAATCCGAAAATTTTCGGAGGCAAGCCGATCATTCGAGGCCGGCGCTTGGCGATCGAACATGTCCTTGGCATGCTTGCAGCCGGCGATGACGAGAAGTCGTTGCTGACGGAGTATCCGTGGCTTGAAGCGGACGACATTCGGGCTTGCCCGCTCTACGCCCACCGCCTTGTCGCCCATGAACGGGTGGAGCCCGCCCTCGCTGACTCTCTTACGTGAAGCTGCTCCTCGACACCTGCGTTTCCGTCAGCGCCGGCCGCGATCTAACCGCCGCCGGTCATGAGTCCACGCTGGAGAATGGCGGGAGGATCCGGGCGACGAGGAAATTCTTGCGCGGGCCTATGCCGAGAACAGGGTCGTGGTGACCATCGATAAAGATTTCGGCGAGCTTGCGATCGTTCACGCAAAGCCTTGCAGAGGAATTATTCGGTTGGTCGAAATTCCCGCGCCCCGCCAAGGGGCGATACAAGGCCGTTCTCGAACGTCATGGGGAACGCCTGGCCGCGGGCGCTATCGTCACAGCGTCCATCGGCCGAACAAGAATAAGGACCGCCGACAGGCCGTAGGCGGCGTTAACACCCGCTAAATCGCCAGGGAACCGATAATTTTTCCGTCAACGAATGATTAACCTTAGCCGCCGCCGCGCCCCATTATGACACGGTTTAAGCGCAAATTTACTCCGTCGCGCTATGCCGGACGCGCATATTTTTCCGTGAAGGGGCCCTCACGCGATGGCGAAAACCATACTTATCGTCGATGACGATCCGACGCAGCGCCGCTTGATGCGCGCGGTTTGCGAAAAAGCGGGCTATCCCGTCATTCAGGCCGACAGCGGCGAGACGGCGCTCGGCGTTCTTCAGAGCCCGCAAGGCGGCGATGTCAGCCTCATCATGCTCGATTTGAGGATGCCCGGCCTTGGCGGCATGGAGACGCTGAAGCGCGCAAAGTCCATGCGCGAGGACCTGCCCGTCATCGTCCTCACCGCGCAGGGCGGCATCGACACGGTCGTGCAGGCGATGCAGAACGGCGCGGCCGATTTCTTCGTCAAGCCCGCAAGCCCAGAACGCGTCGTCGTCTCGATCAACAACGCCTTGAACCTCACCGTTCTGAAGGGCGAGGTCTCGCGCCTGAAGCGCCGGCAGGAAGGCCAGATGGGCTTCAAGGATCTCGTCGGCGACAGCGCGGCGCTGCGCAATGTGATGCGATTGGGCGAACGCGCCGCGGCCTCGAACATCCCGATCCTCATCACCGGCGAGTCGGGCGTCGGCAAGGAGATGATCGCCCGCGCGATCCAGGGCTCGTCCGAGCGCGCGCGCCGGCCCTTCATCACGGTCAATTGCGGCGCGATCCCCGAAAACCTCGTCGAAAGCATTCTCTTCGGCCATGAGCGCGGCTCGTTCACCGGCGCCGTCGGCAAGCATGTCGGCAAGTTTCAGGAAGCCGATGGCGGCACGATTTTCCTCGACGAGGTCGGCGAGCTTCCCGCCGACATGCAGGTCAAGCTCCTGCGCGTGCTGCAAGAAGGCGAAGTCGACCCGATCGGCGCAAAACGACCCGTCAAGGTCGATGTAAGGATCATCTCGGCGACCAATCGCGACCTCTCCGAAGCGGTCAAGGCCGGCGAGTTCCGCGAGGATCTCTTCTATCGTCTCAATGTCTTCCCGATCGTCGCCCCGCCCTTGCGCGACCGTCCCGAAGACATTCCGGCGCTCATCGAGCATTTCATTCAGCGCTACAACGCCGAGGAAGGCCGCGACATTCGCGGCGTGCGTCACGAAGTGCTCGACGTGCTCGGCCGGCAGGCCTGGCCCGGCAATGTGCGCCAGCTCGAAAATGCGATCTTCCGCGCGGTCGTCCTCTCCGAGGGGCCTTATCTCTCGCCCGCCGACTTTCCGTTCCTCGCCGGCGAGTTCGAAGCGGCCGGCGTCGATGTCGGCCCGCCCCTGCTCGAAACGGAGACGGCGGAGCCGGCCCCTCTCGCCATGCGGCGCGCCGA
>JBFXBB010000139.1:0-7469 GCA_050183685.1 Amphiplicatus sp. | reverse complement strand
GGGAACAGAGACGCGCTATCATGTCGGCCTGACCCTATGACCAGGGCGGTTGGGAAGTGGTCTCTCGCCCGCAACGGAACCACTCGAAAGCCAGCAGAGACGCGCACACGGATTCCCATGAACCCGGGCGCTTTCCTAAATGGAGAGACTGCGTCCCGAGAATCAGAAGCCGCGGAACGCCGCCACTATGCGGGGTTTCGCGGCGCGGCGCAGGGAACCGGCGTTACTCTCGAAATCCGCTGGCGGATGGGGTGGGATTCGAACCCACGAGACGGTTGCCCGCCTACACGCTTTCCAAGCGTGCGCCTTCGACCGCTCGGCCACCCATCCCGCTTCGCCGGCGCAAAGCCCGTCCGGCGGAGGCGGCCTATCAGAGCAAAGCCCCCCGCGCAAGCGAGCGACGGCCCGCCAGAACATCCTCGGCGCGAAGTTTGCAGGCCTTCCCGGGACGGGGTAGTCTCTTCTCACGGGGACCGTTGACGAGGGGACGTTTATGGCGGCGTTTCGCTTCATCGCCTGGCTTTTGGTGTCGATCGCGGTCGCGCTTTTAGGCGCGGACGCGGTCTCTTCCCTGGAGGCGGGCCATCCGGTCGTGCGAACGACCGCGGAGATTTTGGGGCTCGTCGGCGTCAATACCGGCGGCGTTGTCGAGAACGCGCCGGGCGGCGTCGCGCGGGCGCTGCAAACCGTGTTCGACCTGCCGCTTTGGGCGATTGTCGGCCTGATCGGGGTCGTGCTCACCCTCGTCTTCCGTCCGCTGGAATAGCCGGGCGAAGGCGATGAGCGGGGATTGGTCGACGCGGCGTCCGCCGACGCTCGAAGAATTCGGCGCGCTCGCGCGCGCTGTCTATGACGGATTGCCGGCGCCGTTCCGGGCGCGCGCGGGCAATGTCGTTCTGCATGTCGCCGATTTCGCCGAGGACGAGATTCTCGATGGGTTCGGCCTCGACAGTCCCTTCGAGCTGACGGGACTTTATGAGGGCGTCGACGTGACGCGCGAAAGCATTTCCGACCCCGCCGCCCTCCCCGCCCATGTGCATCTTTATCGCCGCCCCATCCTTGAAGAATGGGCCGAACGCGGCGACGCCGCGCTCGGCGCGCTTATCGCGCATGTGCTGATCCATGAGATCGGCCATCATTTCGGGCTCTCCGATGCAGAGATGGAGGCGATCGAGACGGCTGGGTGAGGGATCGAGGATTGGAAACTCGGAACGGTATCGAAATCCCTAGTCCCTAGTCCCTACCTCGAATTTCGCCTGCAAAAGCTCCTTCTTCGCCTCCGGCCCGTAATCCATCTGGGCGAGCAGACGTTCGCGGTCGAGCTTTCTGAATTGTTGAATGAAATCCTCGATCTGGCGCTCGTCATGGCCGAACAGGGCGAGCGCCTCGCGCGCCATTTTAAGGCTGGATTCCAATGTCTCGCGGACGATGACGTCGGGCCCCAAAGAACGCAGCTCGATTTCATGCAGGCGGTCATGCGCGACGGCGATGATCGAAAGCGTCGGACAGCGCTCGCGCAGGGCCGCGACGGCGCGATTGACCGAGGGCGGATCGTCCATGCTGAGAACGACGGCGCGCGCTTCGAGCGCGCCCGCCGTGATCAACGTATCGAGCCGCGCGCCGTCGCCATAATAGACCTTGAAGCCGTAATGCGCGGCGTTTCTGATATGGGCGGGATTGCGGTCGATTGCGGTCACTTTCGCGCCCGCGCTCGAAAGCACCTGGCTGATGATCTGTCCCATGCGGCCGAAACCGACGATCAACACATGGTTCGTCTCCGAAGGCGGCCGTTCGAGACCGTCGGTCGATTCTTCGGGTTCTTCGACGAGACGGTGGACGAGCACGACCACGAAGGGCGTCGCGACCATCGACAAGGTGACGATCGCCGACATGAGGCTTGCTTCAGCGCTCGTGAAAAGGCCGGCGCCGACGCCGAGGCTGAAGACGACGAAGGCGAATTCGCCGCCCTGGCTCAAAACCGCGCCGGTCTTCAACGCGTCGCCGTGACGCGCGCCGAAAAAGCGCGCAAGCCCATAAAGGATCGCCGTCTTGATCAGGACAAGGCCGACCGCGCCGGCAAGGACGAGCGCCATCGAATGGGCGATCGCGGCGAGGTCGAGCCGCATCCCGATCGAGATGAAAAAAAGACCGAGCAAGAGCCCGCGGAAAGGTTCGATATCGGTCTCGATTTGATGGCGATAGGCGGACTCGGCGAGAAGGACGCCCGCCAGAAACGCGCCAAGCGCCATCGACAGCCCCGCCCAGGAGACGGCGAGCGACGTCGCCGCGACAATGAAGAGGGCGGTCGCCGCGAACGCCTCGCGCGAGCCCGCGCTCGCGACCATGCGCAAAATCGGATTGATCGCATAGCGGCCCATAAGGATAAGCGCGCCGATGACGAGGAGCGCCTTGAGCGCGTTCATCCAGCCGGCGCCTTCAATATCGTCGACGGCGCCGGCGACGAAGGGAAGCGCGGCGAGCAGCGGGATCACCGCGAGATCCTGGAAGAGGAGGATCGGGAAGGCGCGCGCGCCATAACGGCTGTTGAACTCGCCCCGCTCCTTCATCAATTGCAGCGCAAAGGCGGTTGAGGAAAAGGCGAGCGACAACCCCGCTATGATCGCCGCGGGCGCGGGCATGACCTTCGCCGCCGCGAAAACGCCCGCGACAGCGGCGCCGGTCAGCGCCATCTGCGCAAGGCCGAGCCCGAAAATGTCCTTGCGGAGCGACCAGAGCCGGGAGAGCGACAGTTCAAGACCGATCACGAAAAGAAAGAGCACGACGCCGAATTCGGCGATGTGGAAGACGCCCTCCTTCATGTGAAGGAGGTTGAAGCCCGAGGGGCCGATGACGATCCCGGCGGCGAGATAGCCGAGGATCGAACCGAGCTTCATTCGGTTGAAGATCGGCACGGCGATGGCGGCGGCGCCGAGATAGGTCGCCGCCTGGAGAAGAAAATCGCCGTCTGCTGTTTCGGTGGGCATGAGCGTCCGCTGGGTGAACCGGCGCAAGCATAACACAGGAGCGCGGCGAAATTTGCCGCGTCATTGTTGCGTTTCATTCCGGTCGGAGGGGCCGCGCAAAATCGGAGGGCGCGCAATTGGGCGCGCATGGCCCATCCTTCGTGACGCCTCGCTTCGCGAGGCTCCTCAGGATGAGGCTCAGGCTTGTTGCAGCAAGAGAAAGCCTCATCCAGCGGCCGAAGGCCGCGTCACGAAGGATGGCCGCGGGGCTCCGGTTCGGATCAATCGCCCGGCGCTCGGCGCCGTGCGACGATGATCGTGGCAGCCTATCCAAAAGCGGCGCTCAGACGGTTAGTCCTTCCAACTCCCCAACCCCGAGCGCGAGATTGAGATTCTGGATCGCCTGCACGGCGGCGCCTTTCAAAAGATTGTCCTCGGCCGCGACGACGACCGCATGGCCGCCCTCGGCGCCGATCGCGAACCCGCCGATCACGACGCCGAGCCGGGCCGAGCCGTCCTTCAACTCGGGCGGCTCGTCTTGCAGCGCGATGAGCGGTTCGTCCTTATACGCCGCCGCATAAGCGGCTTTCAGCGCGGCGACGGTCATCGGCTCTTTCAGCGGCAGATGCGCCGTGACGACGATGCCCCGGAACGCCGGATGCACATGGGGGCTGAAGCGCACCGGAAAGCCGAGATGGCGCGTCGCCTCGCGTTCATGATTATGCCCGACAAGCTTATAGGGCATGAGATTGTCCTTGAGCCGCGCCGGGTCGTTGCGCGGGCTCGGGGTCGTGCCCGCGCCCGAATAGCCCGACACGCCGAAAACCGAGACGGGCCCGGCGAGATGTTTCGCCATCGGCGCGACGACAAGCTCGATCGCCGTCGCATAGCAGCCGGGATTGGCGATCCGCCGCGCGCCGTCGAGGCGCTGGCGGAACAGCTCCGGCAGCCCATAGACCCAGCCGTCGTCGAAGCGATAATCCGCCGACAAATCGATGATGACCTTGTCGGGCGCCGTCTTTCTGATCGCATCGACATAGGGCGCGGCGGCGCCGTCGGGCATGGCGAGAATGACCGCGTCCGAACGGCGCGCGGCGACCTCGTCGGGCGAAAGCGCCTCGAACATGCTTTCATCGACAATGTCGGGCGCGATCTCATTGACCTTGCGTCCCGCCCATTCGCGGCTGACGGCGAAGGCGAGCATCAGGCGCTTATGGCGCGCGATGATGCGCAAGAGCTCCGCGCCGGCATGGCCGCGGGCCCCGACAAGGCCGATGAGATAGGGTTCGGTCATTTTCTAATCTTCGAATGACTGCGGCAGCGCCGCGACGCGTTCAACGACGGATGCAATGCGGCCGAAATCGCTTTCGCCGATCCAGAATATGGTCCACATGCCCCGTTTCACCGAGCCCGTCGCGACGTCGTTGTAAAATGCATTGAAGCCGTTCACGGTGCGCGAGCGCCAATAGAAAACGGGATTTTGCTTTGTGAGTTGCCGCCAGACCGTGCGCGACAGGCCCTCGCCCCGCGCATCTTCGAGCACGGCGAATTTGTCGAGATAGATGAAGTCGTCGAGCTTCGTCAGGATCGCGCCGGCGCGATAGGTCTCCGACATGTGGACCTGATGAATGTCGAGCCCGTCCCACCAGCTTTCCTTGAGCTTGCGGCCGAAGGCGCCTTCGACAAGCGCGACGGTCCTCGCCTTGTCGAGCTTCGTCTTCGAGGTGAAGGTTCTGATCGCCTCGCCCATGCGGATGAGCGTGCCGGAGCCCCCATGCGTGAAAAGCTCGCGGATGAGGCCCGACGGCGTCGTGATCGAGACCGAGGAGGAAAGCGGCGCGTCTTCGAGGAGCCGCTTGATCTCCTGAATTTTAAGGCGCATCCCGCCCGCGACCCAGTCCGCTTTCATGAGGCGGTCGTAATCGGTGGCGAGGTTGATCGAATGCATCGGCCTTTGATGCTTGTCGAGAAGGCCGCCGACGCCGGAAAGAAACACGATCTTCATCGGCTGCAAGGCATGAACGAGCGCGCGCGTCGCCGAATCGCCGTTGATGTTCAAGAGCTGGCCGCCCGGCGCGATGCCGAGGCAGGTCAGGATCGGAATCGCATTCGACTTGACGACCGATTGCAAGAGGCCGAGGCGGACGCCCGCCGGCTCGCCGACAAAGCCGTATTTTTCCTTGTCGAGATAATCGGCCTCGATGACGCCGGCGGCGAGCGAATCCGCATCGACGCCCTGCTCTCTTACCGCCTCGACGAGCTTGATGTTCTCGCCGATGAAAACGTCGCGCGCGACGTCGAGCGCTTCGGCCGAGGTCACGCGCAAGCCGTCGATCTTCGGCGTCTCGATGCCGCGTTCGGCGAGAACGCGGTCGAGCTGCGGCCCGCCGCCATGAAGGACGATCGGCGTCAGCCCGACCGTATGCAGGAAGGCGAGCGCCGAGGCCGTTTCTTCAAGCTGGTCCTCAAGGATCGCCCCGCCGATCTTGATGACGGCGAAACGCGAGCGGTCGACTTCGGAGAAGCGCTGCAAATAGGAGCGGATCTCCTTGCCGTCCTGCATGTTGGAAAGGAGCTGGACGATGGTCGAGCGAGTGTTGCGAGTCTGGGTCATGGCGAGGTCAGAGCCTGCCGCCCATCCTTCGTGACGGCGCTTCGCGCCTCCTCAGGATGAGGCTTCGTGACGGCGCTTCGCGCCTCCTCAGGATGAGGCTGAAGATTGTTGCGCGCGGCCTCATCCTGAGAGGCTGATTCGAAATTCGCTACGGCCTCATCCTGAGGAGCCGGCCGAAGGCCGGCGTCACGAAGGATGGCCGCAGGCCGAAACCCGCGCCGCGAATACGCCTTCAGCCCCTCCTCATCTCCGCGGATAAGCGCCTCTTTTTTCGCGCGACTCCATTTCTTCAACCTCCGCTCCATTGTAATGGCGTCGTCGGCGTTCAGAAAATATTCGCACCAGACAAGCCTCGCCGGCCGTCGCGTCGCCGTGTAGGCGGATGGATGCTTGGCCGAGTTATGTTCGCCGACACGGGTTTCGATGTCCGCGCCACGATAGCTGCCAACATAGTAGGAACCATCTGCACAAAGCAGCATATAGACATAAATGTCGTATTTCATGAAGCGTCCTTCGCCAGCCTCTTCATGATCGCCTTCTGCACATGCAGCCGGTTCTCGGCCTCCTCATAGGCGATGCAGGTCGGCCCGTCGAAGACGGCGTCCGTCATCTTCACATTGCGGCGCATCGGCAGGCAGTGCGAGACGAGCGCGTTGTTGGTAAGGCGCATCTTCGCCTCGTCGACGATGAAATGCCTGTTCGCGTCGCGGATCGGCTTTTCCCGCTCCCAGTTCCCGAAAAAGGGGAGCGCGCCCCAGCTTTTCGCATAGACGACGTCGGCGCCCGCATAGGCCGCCTCGATATCGTGGGTGACGGCGAGCGTGCGGCCATTGGCGCGCACGTCCTTTTCGGCCTGCGTCATAAAGCGCTCGTCGAGCACATAGTCCGGCGTCGGACAGAGCAGGGTCACCTCCATGCCGAATTTCGCCGCGATCATCAGCGCGGAATTCGCAACCGCCGTATTCAGCGGCTTTGGGTGATAGGTCCAGGTCAGAAGAAACTTCTTGCCGTCGAGCCCCCCGAGATCGTCGAGTTCGAACCGCTCTTCGAGCGCGAGAATATGCGCCATCTCCTGGCAGGGATGGGTGATCGTCTCCATATTGATGACGGGAACGTCCGCATAGCGCGCAAAGGCGTTCAGAATCTTGTCCTTCCTGTCCTCGCTCCAGTCGACGAATTTCGGGAAAGCCCTGACGCCGATGAGATCGCAATAGCGCGACAGGACTTTCGCGGCCTCCTTCACATGCTCCTCGGCCTCGCCGTCCATCACGACGCCGTCCTCGAATTCCAGGGGCCACATGCCGCCCGAGGGCGAGAGCACGACGGCGTGGCCGCCGAGCTGCTTGGCGCCGACATCGAACGAGGTGCGCGTCCGCAGCGAGTTGTTGAGGAACAAAAGCGCGACCGTCTTGTTCTTCAAGGCGTCGCCGAAAGGGGCGGCCTTCATCGCGCGCGCCTCGTCGAGCATCGCCTGCAAATCGGCGCGGGACCAGTCGGCCGTGTTCAGAAAGTGTCTCATCGGCGCTATTTACGGGCGGCGGCCCGCGATTCCAAGAAGTCTCTTTACGCCCGCCGCGCGAGCGGCCAGTCTCCGCCTCCCGCCCCCGATAAAGGCTTCCCGATGCGCCCCGACACGCCCCCGAAAATGATCCGCCTTTCCGACTATCGCCCGCCGGCCTTCCTGATCGAGACGGTTTTTCTCGACGTCGCGCTCGGGTCCAAGCGGACGACCGTCTTCTCGCGGCTGACGATGCGCCGGCGCCCGGGCGCGGCGACGGACGCGCCGCTCGTCCTCGACGGCGAGGGGATCGAGCTCCTCGCGTTGCGGCTCGACGGCGCGCCGCTCGCCGAGGACCGCTATGAGGTCGGCGAGAAGACGCTGACCATCGAGA
>JBFXBB010000138.1:0-7534 GCA_050183685.1 Amphiplicatus sp. | reverse complement strand
GTCGAATTTCGGCATGAGGATCGCCCGGCCGCCTCTCGCAAGGGCCGGCAGAAAGCTCACCAGAGTCGTGTTGGAATAAAGCGGCGTCGAGATCATTGTCGCCGCCGTCCGGTCATAGCTTGTCGCGCGCCGGATATGGCCCATGCGCATGGCGTGGCTTTGCACAATGCCTTTGGGAGCGCCGGTCGTGCCCGAGGAATAGATAATATTGAAGGCGTCTTCCGGGCGGATGTCGACCGGCGCCGGCCGCGCGCCCGCCGCGGCCATCCATTTGGACAGGGACGCGCCCGCAGGACCGTCATCATACGCAACGCGCCGAACGTCGGGACAGGCCGGCGCCTCGGCGAGCTTCTCGCCCATCGCCGTGTCGAGGAAAAGAATTCGGGCCCCGCAATCAGACAGCATCGCCGCGATCGCGTTCGGCGTCGCGGAGGTCGTGAGCAGCGCCGCTGCCGCGCCAATTCGGACCGCGGCGCAATAGACGAGCGCGTAGCCGATCGCATTGTAGCCGGCAATCGCCACGCTGTCGCCGCGTCCCGCCCCTTCGGCCTGCAACTGCGCGGCGATCCGATCAATGCGCTCGTCGAAGGTCCGCCAATCGAGCCGTTCCGTCTCGTCGCTGATCGCGAGTCGGTCAGGCTGTTCCTGCGCCCACGCCTTTATAAATTCTCCGAAAGGCGCAAAATCCAGATTGAGCATATCCTCAGCAGACATACCTTACCCTTCAACGCGCCGCGGCCGACGGCGCACGCGTCATCTCACCCATTGAATTTCTCTTTGGCGGCGGCTTTGGCGCGCAAGGACGGCGCGATCTTACGGCCCTCGCCGAGCCCGAATTTTTCGAGCCCCGCCACGACCTTGTCGAGACCGATCGTGTCGGCCCAGAACATGGGCCCGCCCGTATAGGCCGGCCAGCCATAGCCGTTGATCCATACGATATCGATGTCGGAGGCGCGCTGGGCTATTCCTTCTTCAAGGATGAGCGCGCCTTCATTCACCATCGGATAGAGCAGGCGTTCGAGGATCTCCTCGGCGCCGATCTTTCGTTGCTTCTTTCCGGACTTGGCCGCGAATTCATCGATGATCGCATCCACTTCCTCCGAGGGCGTACGATTGCGATTCTCGTCATAATCGTAATAGCCCTTGCCCGTCTTCTGGCCCCGGCGCCCCCGTTCGCACAGCACTTCGCGGAGGGTAGAACTGCTTGTCTTCTTCGGGTCCCAGCCGATATCGAGGCCCGCCAAATCGGACATTTGGAACGGCCCCATCGGAAAACCGAAATCGAGCAGCACTTGATCGATCTCGGCGGGCTTGGCGCCTTCCAGGAGCAGTGCGTTCGCCTGGTCGCGCCGGGGCGTCAACATGCGGTTGCCGATAAAACCATGGCACACGCCGGAGACGACGGCGATCTTGTTGATTTTTTTGGCGAGCGCCATCGACGTCGCCAGGACCGAGGGCGATGTTTTCGCGCCGCGGACAACCTCAAGCAGTTTCATGACATTCGCCGGCGAAAAGAAGTGCAGGCCGATCACCCATTCGGGCCGTTTCGTTTCCGCGGCGATCTCGTTGATATTGAGATAGCTCGTGTTGGACGCGAGAATCGCGCCGGGTTTGACGATGCCGTCGAGCTTGCGGAAGATTTCCTTCTTGATGTCCATCAGCTCGAAGGCGGCCTCGATCACCAAATCGCAGCCCGCGAGGTCGTCATAGCGCAGCGTCGGGGAAAGCAGGCCCATCGCCCGCTCGACGTTTTCCATCGTGATGCGCCCTTTCCGCGCCGTATTTTCGTAGTTCTTGCGGATGATGCCGACGCCGCGATCGAGCGCTTCCTGGCTGCGCTCGACAAGCGTGACGGGAATCCCCGCCGACAGGAAATTCATGGCGATCCCGCCGCCCATCGTCCCGGCGCCGATGATGCCGACCCTGTCAACCGGAATGAGGGGCGTCTCTTTCGGCAGATCGTCGATCTTGGCCGCTGCGCGCTCGGCGAAGAAGACGTGACGGAGCGCCTTCGACTGATCGCTCGCAACGAGTTCGAGGAAAAAGGCGCGTTCCTTGGCGGCGCCTTCCGCAAAAGGCAGCCGCGTCGCAATCTCGACCGCCCTTATGCAAAATTCCGGCGCCATGAGCCCTTTGAGCCGCCGCGCATTCGCCTTGCGAAACTCTGTAAAGACGGCGGGATCGACATTGCTGATCTTGTCCGTGCGCGCGCTCGCGACCGGGCGGCTCGCTCGTTCGGCGATCTTGTCGGCGAAGGCGACGGCCTCGGCCTCAAGCGATCGCTCCTCGACAATGGCGTCGATAAGGCCGGTCTCACGCGCCTGCTTCGCTGAAAGCGGATCGCCCGAGACAATGATGTCGAGGGCGGCTTTTACGCCGATAATTCGCGGCAGGCGCTGCGTTCCGCCGGCGCCCGGTAGAAGGCCGAGCTTGACTTCGGGAAGCCCAAATTTCGCAGACGATGTCGCAACCCGGTAGTGGCAGCCGAGCGCGATCTCCAATCCGCCGCCGAGCGCCGAGCCGTGGATCGCCGCGACGACGGGCTTGGCGCATTGCTCGATCCGGTTGATGACCTCGGGCAGACTCGGGCTTTTCGGCGGCTTGCCGAACTCGGTGATATCGGCCCCGCCCGTAAAGACGCGCCCCTCCCCCCGGATCACCACCGCCTTCACCGCGGCGTCCGCATCGGCCTTTCCGATCGCCTCGGCGAGTTCGGCGCGCAGGCCGACGCCGAGCGCGTTGACGGGCGGGTTATTGAGGACGATGACAAGGACGCCGTTATTCCAATGGGTGCTGACTACAGGCATGTCGTCTTCCTTTGTTCGGCCTCATTGGCTTGGTATTTTCGCGTCAATCGCCAAGAGTTTAGGCGAAGCAAGACCGGGATCGATCTTGAGTTGCGCGCCGCGACCATACCCGAATTTCTGAAAATTGCGACTGTCGCAGGCGCCGGGGTCCGACTGAGAAAGACTATTGCCGCCTTAGAATCAAGCACCTAAACAGGGAACATGAAAACGGCCTTGGGATGGATAGTCCAGAGCCGTCGAGGGAGGACAATATTTCGACAAAGGACCCAGCCCCGACCCCCAGGGCATGGCCTGCCGCCTCCTTAGCGGACATCGAGGCCCGGCTTTGCGCGCCGGGCGCGCTCTTCGAAATGGAAACCGTCGAAATCAGGGGCGTCCCGACGCGCAGTTGGAAAAACCAGCCGCGCAGCTTGCCGGCGCTGGCGCGCCGGGCGCGCGATCGCTTTGGGGCCAATACTTTCCTTGTCCTTGGCGATGAGCGGGTGAGCTATGAAGGCTGGTTCCGCGCCGCGGCGGCGCTGGCCGCGGATATGCGGCGCTCAGGAGTTGGGCGCGGCGACAGGGTCGCGCTCGCAATGCCCAATTTGCCTGAATGGCCGGTGGTTTTTTTCGCAGCGGCGAGCCTCGGCGCGATTATCGTTCCGCTCAACGCCTGGTGGACGGGCGCCGAGCTGCAATACGGCCTCTCCCATTCCGGCGCCGTCCTTCTTGTCTGCGACGAGGAACGCCTGAAACGGATCGGGCCGCACCGCGCGGAGCTGCCCGATCTCCGGGAGATTCTGGCGACGCGCGCGCCTGGCTGCGGCGCATCCGCGCGCGCTCTCGAAAGGGTGATCGGCGCGCCCGACGCTTACGAAGCCCTTCCGGACCAGGACCTCCCCAAGGTCGATATCGCCCCCGACGACGATGCGACGATTTTTTACACCAGCGGCACCAGCGGCGCGCCGAAGGGCGCGCTCGGCACGCATCGCAATATGCTGACGAGCACGCTCTCCGGCGCCTACAGCATGCACCGCGCCATGCTCCGACGAGGCGAGGAGCCGGGGCCGTTGCAACCAAAGAAGACCTTAATGGTCATTCCCTTTTTTCACGTCACCGCCAGCCATATGGTGATGATGTCGACGGTCATGACGGGCGGAATGATCGTGCTTATGCGCAAATGGGACCCAATCGAAGCCATGAGGCTGATCGAGCGGGAGCAGATCACCAATGCCGGCGGCGTTCCGACCATCGCCTGGGGTTTGATCGAACATCACGAACAGGCGCGCTTTGATCTGAGCTCGCTTGAAGTGGTTACCTATGGCGGGGCGCCGTCGGCGCCCGAACTTCCGCGCCGGATAAAAAGCGATCTCGGAAAGGCGCCCGGCAATGGCTGGGGCATGACCGAAACGTCAGCCGCCGTGACGATGCACAATTCTGAGGACTACCTCAACCGTCCGGAAAGCTGCGGGCCGGCGCTTCCCGTCTCGAATATCAAGATCATGAGCGAGGACGGCCGCGAGGAAACCCCCGCCGGCGACGTCGGCGAGCTTTGGGCGGCGGGGCCGCAAATCGTAAAGGGATATTGGCGTAATCCTTCGGCGACCGCCGAGACCTTTGTCGATGGCTGGGTGCGCACGGGCGATCTGGCGCGGATCGACGAGGAGGGATTTTGCTATATCGTCGACCGCGCGAAGGACGTCATTATCCGCGGCGGCGAGAACATCTATTCAAGCGAAGTCGAGAACGCCTTGTACGCGCATCCCGCCGTCATCGACGCCGGGGTCGTCGGCGTTCCCCATCGCACGCTCGGCGAGGAGCCGGCGGCGGTCGTTCATCTGAAACCGGGCGCGCGGACGAGCGAAGCCGAATTGCGGCAATGGGTGCGCGATCGCCTTGCTTATTTCAAGGCGCCCGTCCGGATCGCCTTTTCCGACGAGACGCTGCCGCGGAACGCCAATGGCAAGCTCATAAAGAAGGAATTGCGCCGTCTGCTTGAGGAGCACGCTACGCTCTCCTCGCCGTCCTGATCGAACGATCGACGGCGCCTTGCCTTACCAAGAAGCGCTGCGATTCTTGTCGGCCGGGCGACGGACCGTCGGATGCGAACTCGACAATCCGCCGTCGACGGCGAGGGCCTGGCCGTGGACATAACTCGCTGCATCCGAGCAAAGAAAGAGCGCGACGGCGGCGATCTCTTCCGGCTCGCCGCCGCGCAGCAGCGGATTGAGCTGGCCGATGCGATCCGCCTTGCCGGCGGCGCGCGCGCGGTCATAGGCGGCCTGCGTCATGCCTGTCTCAATGAGCCCCGGACAGATCGCATTGATGCGCACGCCGGTGCCGGCGAGCTGTTGCGCGGCGGTCTGAACCAGATTGATGACGCCGGCTTTCGACGCCGAATAATGCGCCGGCCCCGCGCCGGAGCGAAGGCCAGCGACCGAGGCGGTGCAAAGAATCGCGCCGCCGCCGCGCTCTGTAATGCGCGGGGCTGCATGTTTTACAGCCAAAAAGGGCCCGATCAGATTGATCCGCAGTGTTTCAAGCCAAAGCTCCGGGCTCGCATCAAAAATCCCCCCGGCGGCGCCGCCGCTGACGCCGGCATTCGCATAGTAGATGTCAAGGCCGCCAAATCGATCGACCGCGCAGTTTATTACTTCGACAACGTCAGGCTCGGAGCCTGCATCCGCTTCGAGCGCGGTCGCCGTAAATCCGTCGGCGACGAGCTCTTTCGCCGTCGCCGCGACGCTCGCGGCTCGGTCGACGGCGACAACCTTCGCGCCGGAGCGGGCGAACAGGCGCGCCGTCGCGCGGCCGATGCCCGACGCGGCGCCCGTTATGATCGCTGTCTTGCCCTGAAGAACGCCGGTCATATCGTAACGCCCCCATCGACGACAATCGCCTGCCCGGTGAGCCAGCTCGCGGCCGCGGACCCGAGAAACACGGCCGCTCCCGCAATGTCGCGCGGTTCGCCGAGACGCCGCATCGGCGTCGTTTTGATCCGGTCTTCCGCCAGTTCGGGATCTTCCCACAACATGCGCGCGAAATCGGTTTTGACGAGCCCCGGGGCGATCGCATTGACGCGAATATTGTGAACGCCATTTTCAACGGCGTAATTGCGCACAAGCTGAAAATCGGCCGCTTTGGAAATATTATACGCGCCGATCACGGGCGAGCCGCGAAGGCCGCCGATCGACGAGATGACGACAATCGCGCCGTCCTTCCTCTTGCGCATTTCGGGCAGAACCATCTGGATCAGCCAGTGATTTGACAGGATGTTATTGTCGAGAATCTTCCTGAACTTCTCATCGCTAATGCCATCCAAAGAGCCGTGATAAGGATTGCTCGCGGCGTTGCACACGAGAATATCGATCTTTCCGAACGCCTCCCGCGCGCCGTCCATGAGCGCCTGAAGCGCGCTCTTCGAGGAGATATTGGCGGCGATGGCGACCGCCGTTCCCGCGCCGTGGCGCGCATTGATCGCATCGGCGACTTCGCGGCAGGCCGCTTCCGTCCTGCTCGAAATGACGACTTTCGCCCCGTGGGCGGCGTATTCCTCGGCGATCGCGCGGCCGATCCCGCGCGACGAGCCGGTGATCACCGCCGCCTTGCCGCTCAGATCGAACAATGACATAAAGCTCTCCTTACTGAATATTATGGATTTGCGCCGGCGAGCCGGGCGAATTCCCAGGCGCGTTCGGCGAGCGGCCTGACGCGCGAGCCCGCCTCTTCGGCTTCCGCGCTTGAGGCGTTGCCGTCCAGAAACCGTTTCTTGATGCCTTGAACGATCCCGGCCAGCCGAAAAAGATTATAGGCGAAATACCAGTTGAAGTCCGGCATGGCGTCCCGGTTCGTCAGCGCGCAATATTGCCGCGTGATCGTGTCGAGATCGGGAATTCCGAGCGCGCCCAAATCGAGTCCCAGCAATTGCGCGCGTCGCTCATTGACCGGCATCGCCCAATTCATCGCAAAATAGGCGAAGTCCGCAAGCGGATCGCCGAGCGTCGACAGTTCCCAATCGAGCACAGCGATGACTTGAGGATGAGCCGCATCAAAGATCAGATTATCGATCCGATAGTCGCCATGAATGATCGCGACCGCCTCCTGCGTCGGCAATGTGGTCGGAAGCCATGCGATCAGCTTCTCCATTTCGGGGATATTGTCGGTTTGCGAGGCGCGATATTGCTTGGTCCAGCGCCCGACCTGCCGTTCAAAATAGTTTCCCGACCGGCCGAAATCCCCGAGTCCAACCGCTTCCGGCCGAATCGAATGCAGCCGCGCCAGCGTCGACACCATCGATTCATAGATGGCGCGCCGCTCCTCAGGCTGCATGTCGGGCAGAGAGCCATCCCAGAAGATGCGCCCCGCCACCAACTCCATGACATAAAAGGGCGAGCCGATGACGCCCGGATCTGCGCAAAGCGCATAGGGCCTGGCGACTGGAAATCCGGTCGGATACAGGGCGGAGATCAGTCTGTACTCGCGCTCAATGGCATGCGCTGACGGCAAAATGGCGCCGAAGGGCTTACGCCGGAGCACATAGGCGCGACGGCCGTCATGGATCCGGTAGGTCGGGTTGGATTGCCCGTCCGGAAATTTTTCAATCGCGACGAACTCTTTAAATCCCTCGACGTGATCCGCGAGCCACGCCGCAAGACGCCCCTCGTCGAGGTCTGTCTTGATCTGTCCCGTCATTGTCGCTGAATTGCGATGCACGCCGAATATCCTGCCGATTGGCGCAGTTTCCCTCT
>JBFXBB010000137.1:0-7540 GCA_050183685.1 Amphiplicatus sp. | reverse complement strand
GTCACTATCGACCACGGCCCGATTTCTGAACTCGGTTGGCCTTCGATGGTGATGGCGTTCAAGGCGCCGTCCGGAATCAACATCATGAGCGTCAAGGTTGGCGAGCCCGTGCGCTTCGCGTTCCGTGAAACAGCGACGGGCTACGAACTCAGCAAGATCGAGCCCATGCCGGAAGAGAGTGAAAAGGGAGACGAGCAATGATCTCCCAAATCATCCGCGGTTCCATAGAGAATCGTTTTCTCGCTATCATCGGCGCGTTATTCCTCGCTGTTGCGGGCGTCATTTCACTGCGCGCCACGCCGCTCGACGCTATTCCCGACCTTTCCGATGTTCAGGTCATCATCAAGACCAGCTATCCGGGCCAGGCGCCGCAGGTTGTCGAAGATCAGGTCACCTATCCGTTGGCGACAGCGATGCTCGCCGTACCCGGCGCGAAAACGGTGCGCGGCTATTCCTTCTTCAATGACTCCTACGTCTACATCATTTTTGAAGATGGAACCGATCTTTACTGGGCGCGGTCACGGGTTCTCGAATATCTAAGCCAGGTCGCGCCGCAATTGCCTGATGGCGCCAAGCCCGCGCTCGGGCCCGACGCAACCGGCGTCGGCTGGGTCTATCAATATGCGCTGGTCGACCGCACCGGCGCGCACGATCTCGCCGATCTCCGCTCAATCCAGGACTGGTTCCTGAAATACGAACTGCAGACCGTTGAAGGCGTCTCGGAAGTCGCCGCCATCGGCGGCATGGTCAAGCAATATCAGGTGGTCGTCGACCCGAACCGCTTGCGCTCCTTCGGCATCCCGCTCGTCGATGTGCGCCGCGCCATCGAACGCGGGAACATGGAGACCGGCGGGCGCGTCGTAGAAATGGCGGAGGCGGAATATATCGTTCGCGCCGGCGGTTATATCGAGTCGATTGCGGATCTTGAGCGGATCCCGCTGCGCGTCAACGATGCCGGAACGCCGATCCTCTTACGCGATGTCGCCGATATTCGTCTCGGGCCGGAACTAAGGCGCGGCGTCGGCGAACTCAACGGCGAAGGCGAAGCAGTCGGCGGCGTCATTATCATGCGCGCCGGCGGCAACGCCGAGGCGACCATAAAACGCGTCAAAGAAAAGCTCGATACATTGAAGGCGAGCCTGCCGGATGGCGTCGAACTCGTGACGACCTACGACCGCTCCAAACTCATCGAGCGTTCGGTGGAGTCCCTCAAGGGAAAGCTGCTCGAAGAATTCATCATCGTCGCGCTGGTCTGCGCGCTATTTCTTTATCATTTACGGTCGGCGCTTGTCGTCGTGATCAGTCTGCCGCTGGGCGTTCTCGCCGCGTTCATCGTCATGAACGCGCAAGGCATCACCGCGAATATCATGTCGCTCGGCGGCATCGCTATTGCTGTCGGCGCCATGGTCGATGCGACCATCGTCATGATCGAAAATGTCCACAAGAAACTGGAGGAACATCCCGAAAGCGGACAGTCTCGCTGGCGTTTGATCGCCGATGCTTGCGTCGAGGTCGGACCGCCGCTTTTCTTCTCGCTTTTGATTATCACGCTCAGCTTCACGCCGATCTTTGCGCTGCAGGCGCAGGAGGGCCGACTGTTCTCGCCGCTCGCCTTTACGAAAACCTACGCCATGGCGGCGGCGACGATTCTTTCCGTGACGCTTGTCCCGGTGCTGATCGGGTTTTTGGTGAGAGGACGGATCGCCCCTGAGCACGAGAACCCGGTAAACCGCCTGCTCATGCGCGGATATAAGCCGGTGATCGGACTGGCGTTGCGCCGGCCCTGGGCGACGATTGGCGCGGCGGCGCTGTTGATCGCCAGCATGGTTATTCCGGCGAGCCTTATCGGCGGCGAGTTCATGCCCGATCTCGATGAAGGCGATCTTCTCTATATGCCGAGCGCCTATCCGGGGATTTCCGCCGGCAAGGTCGCCCAGGTCGTTCAGCAGACCAACAAGCTGATCATGACGATCCCGGAAGTCGAGACCGTTTACGGCAAGGCGGGAAGGGCGGAGACCGCCACCGATCCGGCGCCGCTGCCGATGATCGAAACGACCATTCAGTTGAAGCCGCGCTCCGAATGGCGGCCCGGCGTCACCATGGACTCGCTTAAGGCCGAATTGAACGCGCTGGTCGATGTGCCGAGCCTCACCAATGTCTGGATCATGCCGATCAAGAACCGCCTCGACATGCTGGCGACCGGCATCAAGACGCCGGTCGGCGTCAAGGTTGCGGGACCGGACCTCAACGTCATCGGCGAGGTCGGCCGCGAGATTGAGCGCGTTCTGCAAGACGTGCCGGGAACGTCCTCTGTCTACGCCGAGCGGGTCACCGGCGGGCGGTTCATCGACGTCGACATCAATCGCGAGGCGGCGGCGCGTTTCGGGTTCAACATCGCCGACGTGCAGGATATCGTGAAGACGGCGATCGGTGGCATGACTGTCAGCCAGAGCGTCGAGGGCCTCGAACGCTACCCGATCAATTTGCGCTATCCCCGCGATATTCGCGATTCGCCGGAAGCTTTACGCGAATTGCCAATCGTAACGGCGTCCGGGGCGGAAATACCGTTGGGCCGCATCGCCGACATTCGCGTCAGCGAAGGGCCGGCCGTCATCCGCAGCGAGAACGCGCGGCTCAATGGCTGGATCTATGTTGACATCGCAGGACGCGATATCGGCTCCTATGTTGCCGAAGCACGGCGCGTTGTCGCCGATAATATCGACTTGCCTGCAGGGTATTCCATCGCCTGGTCGGGGCAGTACGAATATATGCAGCGCGCGAAGGAGCGGTTCGCCTATGTCGGTCCCGCCATGCTGATCATCATCATGCTGCTCTTGTTCCTGAATTTCAGAAAAGCGTCGGACGTCTTGATCATTCTCGGGTCGCTGCCTTTCGCGCTGGTTGGCGGGCTGTGGCTGATGTTCCTGCTCGGCTTCAACTTATCGGTTGCTTCCGCGGTCGGGTTTATTGCGCTCGCGGGCGTCGCCGTCGAAATCGGCGTGTTGATGATCATGTATCTGAAGCAGGAGGTCGCAGCGGCGAACGCCAAAGCAGAGAAGGAGGGCGCGCCGCTTGACGAAGCGCATTTCGCCGACGCGATCGCCAAAGGCGCGCTCCGGCGCTTGCGCCCGATCATGATGACGTTCGCCGTCATTCTCGCCGGCCTCATGCCGATCATGTACGGGCACGGAACCGGCGGCGAAGTCATGCGCCGCATCGCCGCGCCGATGATCGGCGGTATCGTCAGCGCCACGGTGCTGGCATTGGTGCTGATTCCCGCCGTCTACTTCCTCTGGAACAGGCGGTTGTTGAGGAGCGAACGAGCGTCTCCGCTTCAAGGCGATCTGGCGCCCGCGGAATGAGGTGTGTGTCTGCAAGTGAGATGCGGGTAATATCGAGAATGTCGTTTGTTTTCTAAGGCGACGTGGAGCGGAGGATAAAATGATGGAAAACGGCTTGATGATGGGAACGGGCGGCGCGATCGCTTACACGCTGGTCCTGCTTTTTCTGATCCTGGGCATCGCAGCATTCGTGAAGTACCTGTTCTTTCACAAGAAATAGAATCTTATAGACTGCTGCGTAGCGCGGCGTCTGTTTCCGCGCGCATCAACGATGCCAGCCCATAGTGAGACGCGGCTGTGGCGCGCGTGACAAAGATCGCCGGCGCAGACTATGGAATTGCATGGAAATCGTTCTTGTTTGTTTGGTCGCTTTCGCTGGATCGGCGTTGACGCTGTATTCCGGCTTCGGCCTCGGCACGGTGCTGTTGCCGGCGATGGCGCTTCTTTTCCCGGCGGAAACCGCCGTTGCGGCGACGGCTGTCGTGCACCTGTCGAACAATCTTTTCAAGGCGGGCCTTGTGGGAAAAAGCGCCCATTGGTCGACCGTGCTGCGCTTCGGCCTCCCGGCGGTCCTGGGCGCAATCATCGGCGCGCTTCTTCTCGGCGCATTGGGAAGCGGCGGGCCTGTCTTTTCTCTCGAAGCGTTCGGCCGGACCCTGGCGCCGACAGGGGCGGCGTTAGTCATCGGCCTTCTCTTGATCGTATTCGCTGCGCTTGAACTGCAGCCCTGGTTCCAACAACTCGGTTTTCCGGTTCGTTTTATACCGATTGGCGGCGTCTTTACCGGGTTTTTCGGCGGTCTTTCTGGGCAGCAGGGCGCGTTGCGCTCCGCGTTTCTCTTAAAGAGCGGACTTGGCGCGCAGCAGTTCATCGCCACCGGCGTCATGATCGCGATACTGATCGATCTGGCGCGTCTGCCGACCTACGCAGTTTCTCTTTCAGGATCGCCGCAGCTTGCCGAGCCCGAGGCTGTCTTACGGATCGCCGCCGCGATGCTGTCGGCGTTTGCCGGCGCCTGGCTCGGTGCGCGATATTTTCAGAAGGCGACAATCGGCTCTGTTCGCATCGTCGTCGCGGCGGTGATGATCGCGATTGGCGCTGGCATGGCGACCGGGCTTGTTTCCAACTGACGACTGGTTATTCGAGTGAGCATGCTCATCAGCTACGGCGGCGGCAAAAAAAATCACACCCATAACGCAATTCACGGCGTCGCCATGTTCTTGACACGTTAAGCGCAAATTTGACGGTCGAATATATGCGTCATGCAAGGAGTGCGAAATATTCGGCTGGCGACGATCGCGGGCGTGACCGTCATTCTCGCCGCCTGCGCCACGGCGCCGCCTTCTTCCGGGCCGCCCCTATCAGCGCCTTCCCCAGGCGTGTTTGCGACGGTACTGCATCTTTGTAACGGCGAACACATCGACAACGCCCCGCCGGTTGACCGTAAGAAGCATGTCATCGGTTACGAACCGTTTGCCCGCGTCGCCGGCGTGACGCTCGCCCGTGCGCCGGTGAGGCGGGCCTGCTTTTCTTCAGGTTTCGGCCGGCGCCATGACCGGCCAGGCCGCCATAACGGCATCGACCTTTCCACCGGACACCCTCATGCGGTCTACGCCGCCGGCGACGGCGTCATCGAAGAAATGCGTGTCGCAGGCGGTTACGGCAATATGATCTTGATCCGGCACAACAGCCGCGTGCAGACGCGTTATGGTCACTTGTCGTCGTATTCTTCTGATCTTCATATCGGCCATAAAGTGCGGATGGGCGAGGTAATCGGCAGCACTGGCCGCACCGGAAATGCAAACGCCGTAATTCTTCATTACGAAATCATCATCGACGGCGTTCCGCGCGACGCCATGGCGGCCGGGTGGTGACCAATCTGGACACAATACGAATACGACGCAGTTGAAGCCGAGACCGATTCAACAGCAGATATCAACTGCGGGAAATTCGTTGAAATGGGTGTTATCTCGATTTTAGTCGATCAGGATTGCGTCGAGCGCTTCGGTTTGCGCGCGATGCTTGCCCGGGTTTTCTGCAATCAGTTTCTTCAGGTTTAGAATTTTCCATCTTATCGCCGGCAGGTCAGCGGCCTGCGGCAAGCCGATGAGCGTGAAATCGGGCTCGCCGGCCTGTAGCGTGCGCAGGAATTTCGCAGCGGGCCCTTTAAGTTGCACCCGGATATCGCCGATCAGCCGTTTGCGCGCGGAGAGAAGTGCGTCGATATTGATCGGGTCGACCGTCATGCCGGCGAACTCCCCGGCGAAGTCCTCGCCGATGTCCTTTTCGTTTGGCGCCAGCAATTCATGCATGGGGCGGCTGGAACAGGCGGCGTAGACGAGGAAGGCGCGAAACAAATCGTCTGTGAGTCCTTCGTTTTCGTAGAGGAGTTTAATATCGAACAGGTCCCGCGGATGCTGGCGGTCGAGCGCGGCGCAAATCTTTCCGGCGTAAAGGTCCGGATGCGACAGAACCTGCATCTCAGCATAACCGAAGGCGGTTTCGACAGCGGGAGCAATAATCCGCCTCTCCGGCGGGAATACGGTTCCGCGCAGAACCGGGGACAGTTCAAGTTTCACCTGCGTCCGGCCGTCCCTGATGAGGAGCCGCAGTTCGTTTTCCCGCACAGCCGGTGGATCGATGGTCGCGATGGCGGGAGAACTCGCCATCAGCTGTTCGCCGATGCGCGCAAGCGCCGCCCTGATCTTCGGCAGCGCCGTCTTCCGCGGCTCCAGCGGCAGATAAGCAAGATCGATATCGACCGACAGACGCGGCATGTCGCGAAGAAAGAAATTGATCGCCGTGCCGCCTTTAAGCGCGAAATCAGTCTCTCTCGCAACATAGGGAAGCACGCGCACAAGAAGGCGAACCTGCTCTTCGAAGGCCTGACGCTTAAGTGTCATCTGCGAAACTCTCAGGGACAGTGATGGCGTAAGTCGGATCAAGGCGGCCGGGCTTGGCGATCACGCGATTGCCCCGGCCGAGATCGAAATCATTCGGATCAAGACGCGCGCGCCACTGGAATTGATGGCGGTCGGCGAACCAGAAGAAAAGCCGTTTCACCCGGATATTGACGCACAGATTAAGAACGGTTTCCAGCCGGCGCGGCGACAGAGTCGCAAGCCCCTGCATGAGCTGATCGGCATGTTCGAATGATACGCGTTTGGGCACGTCGAACAGCACTTCGAGGATTGCGCGCTCCGGCGTCGACAAAGACAGCGGCGGCAAATGCTCCGCGATTTGCATGGTGGTGAGTCCCGCCATGGCGGGATCGCGCCTTTTGCGCCGGCGCTGCTCCTGCGCGTCTTCGCGATCATAATCAGTCTCGGCGTATGGGCTGACTGCAAAGAGACGCGCCTCGCTGCGTTTCTCGAACGTAACGTCCTTGACGAGATGATTGATCCAGGCGGGTAGGGGATCGGCGCTGAAAAGGACGACGCGCCGCTTTCCCGACAGGGCGAGATAGTGGCCAAGGCCATGAAGTTCGAGCGCCGTCAGCCCGCCGACGGAAAGGTCGCCGCCCATGCGCTGCAGGGAACAGACAACGCCCTCCCAGCCAAGCTGTGTATCGGGCCGGACATAGACTCCCGGCCTTAGCGAGATCAGCTGACCGGATTTGACCAGATTATCGATGCTGTGCCGGGCGTAGCCCTTGCCCGACAGCCATTCCTTCGTCACGAACAGCCCGAAAGGCGCGTCTTCCCGCAGTCGCGTGCGCTGTTCAGCGTTGAGGGGCATCTGTGCGCCTTTTCGTAAATTTGCGGCGATAGTCGCCGCAAAATACTTCAGTGTCAAATATATGAAATATCGGGAGGTTTAACAAGTTCTAAAATTACGGCGTTCATCACCGCAAAATTGTAGTAATTGACATATTCAACGGCCAAGGTTGCCGGGATTGTCACACAGGCGACGGGAGGGCGCAGGAGCTTGCAGTGAGGCTTCCTCGGCGATGAGTTCGGCGGCGCGCGCTACGACTTTTGCGCGGCGCGCCTTGGGCAGGGATTTAATCACCTCGTTCAATGTGCGGGCCACCGGATTAACCTTCCTTGTTTTCTTTCCACGCATCCAGACGATGAGTTTTCTTTCCAAGCATCCAGACGCTGATCAATCTTTCGTCCGCAGCTTTGACCAGCCTCTTGTTAACCTTCTTTTCGCTTCCGCCGGACTTGTCCGCCGCCACGAGAATGATGGCCTCGTGT
>JBFXBB010000136.1:0-7545 GCA_050183685.1 Amphiplicatus sp. | reverse complement strand
TATTTCCCGAAGACTTATCGAACTCGGTTGCTCACGTTGAGCAGGCAACAGCAAAACCCGGCGCTTCGTATATGCGCCGGGTTTTTCTTTGTGTATAAGCATTGTTTTGGAGTCGGGACGAGTTTTGCGAGCGACAGGGCGCTTCGGGAGGTCCATTGATGGCGCGCCTTCGAACTTATCTTTTTTGCATTGCGGCATCGGGCGCGGCGTCCTGCGCGACGGGGAACAGGGACGTCCCGCCGCCGGCGCCGAATTGGGCGGCGAATGGCTGGCTGTCGCCCGGCCGAACCGGCGATCCGGAGATCATCGGCCTCTTCACTGAGCGCGCCGAGTGCGAGCAGGCGGTCGCGGATTGGCTCGCCCGTCAGGTCGTCGGCAATCCGATTGACGGCGCGTGTCTTCCGATCGACTCGCGCTGATCGCCCGCAGCGCTAACGGCGTGCGGATAAGAACAGGAGAAGGAGCGAGACAAGGCCGGCTATGCCGACCGGGCCCCAGGTCGCAACGAGGCTTGCGCCATCCTCGCTTTCGCCGCCGGGCAGGAAGCCGCCGAGCGCGGCGAGGCCCTGTCCGAAGAGGTCGTAAGCGCATTCGTCGACGCCGCCCGGGATGGCGTTCAACAGCGCCGCCGTATCGACGTTGAAATGCTCGGCGACGCTAAGGCCCGTCAATAACAGGCCGAGCGCCCCGACAATGAACAATATGATCCTGATCACGCCTACCATACCCCAGCCCCTTTGGTTGAACGGCGCGGTCCCTACCTCGCCGTGTTGCGAATGGATGCGCAAGCGACGCGCGCGGCCGCGCCGCCGATCGGCTGCGTTTGATGATCGTCCGGATTTTCGTGAACCACGACCGCAAAGCCGTCATCGTCGAGAAGCGGATAAGGCCCGTTCGCGGCGGCGCTTTCCTCGCTCGCGGTCAAGGCGAGCCCGCCGCGGTAGAATTCCGCCGACGCGCGTCCGTCGGGCCCCGCATAAATATTCGGAAGATCGGCGCGCTCCGCGCCCATTGGATTGAGCAGCCCGTGCTCGTGTTCATCGGGGTCGATATGGCCGCCCGAGGCTTTGAAGCCGTCCGCGCCGTCCGAGCAGTCGCCGATCTGATGAAAATGGATGCCGTGCCAGCCCTCGGAAAGGCCCTTCAAGTCGACGCGCATCAGGACGCCGCCGGGCGCCTCGGTGAAAACGGCGTGGCCGACTTCCTCTCCGGCGGCGTTGTGGAAAGTCGCCGTGGCGTCGACCCCGCCGGCGGGCGCAAGCTCTGACAGCATTGGCCGCGCGGCGTTTTCTTCTCTACCGCAAGCTGTGGCGAGACACGCGCAAAACGCGACCGTCAGCGATCTCTGAAAGAGAGCCTTCGTCATCCCGAACCCCATGCGCCCCGACCCGACTGTAGCCGATCATCGCATCGGGATAAACTCGCTTTTCGCGCCCTATTGCGGCGCAAAAAAAGGCGCAACGCTTGCGGTTTCGGGCCGGCGAATGCTAATCCGAACCGGCCGAAGCGCCTCTGGATTGCGGCGCCGGCGTCGCAAGGATCAGCGATCGGCGCAGCCGCGCCAATCAACTGCAAACAGCAAGGCAGGACGTGGCCGACAAGGACGAAAACGGCGCCGGCGCGGCGCAGGGCGGGCCGGCGGGCGGCGAGCCCCCAAAGAACATCTCCCCCGTCGCGATCGAGGAGGAGATGCGCCGCTCCTATCTCGATTATGCGATGAGCGTCATCGTCAGCCGCGCCATTCCGGACGCGCGGGACGGATTGAAGCCCGTCCATCGCCGCATCCTCTGGTCGATGCACGAAATGGGGCTCGTCTGGAACAGGGCCTATCGCAAGGCCGCGAGCGTCGTCGGCGAGGCGATGGGCAATTATCACCCGCATGGCGATCAGGCGATCTATGACGCGCTCGTCCGTCTGGCGCAGGATTTCTCGATGCGCTTGCCCCTGATCGACGGGCAGGGAAATTTCGGCTCGATCGACGGCGATTCCCCGGCGCAGATGCGCTACACCGAATGCCGCATGTCGAAGGCGGCGGGCGCGCTCCTCGCCGATATCGAGAAGGACACCGTCCCCTTCGAGCCGAACTATGACGGCCGCATGAAGGAGCCGTCGGTTCTTCCCGCGCAATTTCCGAACCTTCTCGTCAACGGCGCCGGCGGGATCGCGGTCGGCATGGCGACGAATATTCCGCCGCATAATCTCGGGGAGATTGTCGACGCGACCATCGCGATGATCGACAATCCCGATATCGCCGACAATGAGCTCATCGAGATCGTGCCGGGCCCGGATTTTCCGACCGGCGGCGTCATTCTCGGCCGCGCCGGCGCGAAGGCCGCGCTCCTTCTCGGGCGCGGCTCCGTCGTCATGCGCGGCCGGGCGGCCTTCGAGGAGATCCGCAAGGACCGCCTGGCGATCGTCGTCACCGAAATCCCCTATCAGGTGAACAAGGCGCATATGGTCGAGCGCATCGCCGAGCTCGTCCGCGAGAAGAAGATCGAGGGGATCGCCGACATCCGCGACGAATCGAACCGCGAGGGCATTCGCGTCGTCATCGAGCTTCGGCGCGATGCGGCCGGCGACGTCGTCCTCAATCAGCTTTATCGGCATTCGAGCCTGCAAACGAGCTTCGGCGTCAACATGCTGGCGCTGCGCGGCGGACGCCCGCAGCAACTGACCTTGCGCGACGTCCTGTCGACCTTCATCGAGTTTCGCGAGGAGGTCGTCACGCGGCGCACCAAGCACGACCTCGCCAAGGCGCGGGACAGGGCGCATGTCTTGGTGGGGCTCGCCATCGCGGTCGCCAATATCGACGAGATCGTCGCGCTCATCCGCCGCGCGCCGGACCCGGCGACGGCGAAAGAAGAACTGATGGCGCGCGACTGGCCGGCCAAGGACCTGGCGCCGCTCGTGCTCCTCGTCGCCGATCCCCGCCACATGATGACGGAGGGCGCGACGCTGCGGCTTTCCGAAGAGCAGGCCAAAGCGATCCTCGATTTGCGGCTGCAACGCCTGACGGCGCTCGGCCGCGACGAGATCGGCGACGAGCTGAAGGGCCTCGCCGAGTCGATCGCCGATTATCTCGACATTCTGCGCCGCCGCGACCGGGTTCTTTCGATCATCAAGGACGAACTCGCCGCGGTCAGGAACGAATTCGCGACGCCGCGCGTCACCGAAATCGTCGAGGCCGAAGGCGAGGTCGAGGACGAAGACCTCATCGTCAAGGAAGACATGGTCGTGACGGTGACGCATTCGGGCTATGTGAAGCGCACCGCGCTGTCGACCTATCGCGCGCAAAAGCGCGGCGGCAAGGGCCGCGCCGGGATGCGGCCGAAAGACGAGGATTTCGTCGCCCAGCTTTTCATCGGCAACACGCACACGCCGCTTCTCTTCTTCACCTCGACCGGAATGGCCTACAAGATGAAGCTGTGGCGCATCCCCGAGGGCGCGCCGCAATCGCGCGGCAAGGCCTTCGTCAATCTCTTGCCGCTCGCCCAGGACGAGCGGGTCACGACCATCCTGCCGCTTCCCGAGGACGAGGAGGCCTGGGAGAGCCTGCATGTCATGTTCGCGACGAAACTCGGCAGCGTCCGGCGCAATAAATTGTCCGACTTCCAGCGGGTCAATCGCAATGGCAAGATCGCGATGAAGCCGGACGAGGGCGATGCAATCATCGGCGTGCAGATTTGCCGTTCTCAGGAGGACGTGCTTTTGACGACCGCCGCGGGTCTCAGCATCCGTTTTCCGGTCGACGATGTGCGCGTCTTTGCGGGGCGGACCTCGCCGGGCGTCAGGGGGATCAGGCTCGGCTCGGGCGACAATGTCATCTCGATGGCGATCCTGCGCCACATCGATACGGACTCGGAGGAGGCGCGCGCCTATCTGCGCCACGCCGCCGCGATGCGGCGCGCGATAGGCGAGGAGGCTCCCGAGGATGAGGCCGAGGCCGAAGACGAGGAAACGACAAGCCCGGCCGCGATCAGCCCGGAGCGCCTCGCCGAACTCGGCGCCGCCGAGCAATTTATCCTGACCGTGACGGAAAACGGCTTCGGCAAGCGCTCGTCTTCCTATGAATACCGAACCTCCGGGCGCGGCGGAAAAGGCATCATCGCCATCGTCGCCTCGCGGCGGAACGGGCGCGTCGTCGCTTCCTTCCCGGTCGAGGACACGGATGAGATCATGCTCGTCACCGATGGCGGCCAGCTCATTAGGACGCCGGTCGAGGGCATTCGCGTCGCCGGGCGCAACACGCAAGGGGTGACGATCTTCAGGACGCGCGAGGACGAAAAGGTCGTTTCCGTCGAGCGGATCGAGGATATCGGCGAGGAAGAGGGGGAGGGGGCGTGAGGAGCGCTTGGCTTATCCTTCGTGACGCGCCTTCGGCGCTCCTCAGGATGCGGCTTTACCCCATTGCTGCAAAGCGCGGCCTCATCCTGAGGAGCGGCCCGAAGGGCCGCGTCACGAAGGATGGGCCGCAAGCGAAGGCTGTTCCATGACCAAGCGCATCGGCCTTTATCCGGGCACGTTCGATCCCCTGACCTTCGGCCATATCGACATTGTCGAGCGCGCGGTGAAGCTCGTCGACGAGCTTGTCATCGGCGTCGCCGTCAATCGCGACAAGGGACCGCTTTTCCCGCTTGAGGAGAGGGTCGAGATGGCGCGCGAGGAGATGCAGGCGGTCGCCGCCAAAAGCGGCGTGCCGGTCAAGGTGACGCCGTTCGACTCCCTCCTCATGCATTTCGCTGAAGCCGTGAAGGCGGATATTATCATTCGCGGGCTCAGGGCCGTTTCCGACTTCGAATATGAATTTCAGATGGTCGGGATGAATCAGGCCCTCAATGACGAAATCGAGACGGTGTTCTTGATGGCCGACGCCCGTTATCAGTCGATCGCCTCAAGGCTCGTCAAGGAGATCGCCCGGCTCGGCGGCGACATCACGGCCTTCGTGCCGGGAACGGTCGCGGCGAGGCTTCAGAAAAAATTTCCGAAAGGCTAAGGTCCCGCCCTTGGGCTCTTGAGCGGCGGCGCCTGGAAGGGGTAAGAGGATTGATGATCTCGCGCATATTCCTTGGCGCCGCCCTTGCGGTTTTCACGCTTTCGGGCGCGGCCCTCGCTGACAAGGACGAGAAAAAGGCGCCGACGCCTTACGACATCGTCGCCAAGGCGCCCGCCGAGGCCTGGCGGCCGATCGATCTCGAAAACACGCTTCTGATGGACCTGCCCCAGGGCGAGGTCGTCATCGAGATGCGGCCCGACTTCGCGCCGAGGCATGTCGCGCAGATCAAGGCGCTGGTGCGGCAAGGCTTCTATAACGGCCTCCACTTTCACCGCGTGATCGAGGGCTTTGTCGCGCAAGGCGGCGATCCGAAGGGCGACGGCACGGGCGGCTCGACGCTGCCGAACATTCCTGCGGAATTCGTTCGCGACACCCATGCCGCGCCGAACTTTGCTGTAATCGGCCGCGATCGCCTCGCCGCGCGCGTCGGCTTCATCGATGGCGTCCCGGTCGCCGCCCAGCCCGAAAGCCTCAGGGCCTTCAAGACGGATCGCGAGGTTCTCGTCTGGGGCGCCCATTGCCCCGGCGTCATGTCGATGGCGCGCGCGACGCCGCCCGATTCCGCCAACAGCCAGTTCTTCCTGGTGATCGGCGACGCGCGCACGAGCCTCGACCGACGCTACAGCGTCTGGGGCTGGATCGTCGACGATTTCGAGAATACGCGCCGCATCGCCCGCGGCGACCCGCCCGAGCGCCCGACGCCGATCATTCGCGTGCGCGTCGCCGCCGACGTTCCCGACGCGGAAAAGCCGAAGGTCGAGGTGATGAAGACGGACAGCGCGGCCTTCAAGGCCTATATCGAGGCCGCCGGCTATGTGAAGGACGGCTTTGTGCGCAATATGTGCAATGTAAAGCCGCCGCGCCGCGTCAAAGGAGACATCGAACTATGAGCGAGAAACTGATCTTGACGCTCGATACGGGGCCTGTCGTCATCGAGACCTATCCCGACAAGGCGCCGAAACATGTCGCGCGCATCGCCGAGCTCGCCGATGAAGGCTTTTACGACGGGCTGACGCTGCATCGCGTCATTGACGGCTTCATGGCGCAGATGGGCTGTCCGAAAGGGACGGGCGTCGGCGGCTCGGGCAAGAAGCTGAAAGCCGAGTTCAATGACGTTTCGCATCAGCGCGGCGTGTGCTCGATGGCGCGCGCGAGCGACCCGAACAGCGCCGACAGCCAGTTCTTCATTTGCTTCGACGACGCGTCTTTCCTCGATGCTCAGTATACGGCCTGGGGCAAGGTCGTCGAAGGCATGGAGAATGTCGACAAGGCCGCCCGCGGCGAACCGCCGAAAAAGCCGACGAAGATCGTGAGCTTCAGGACGGCGGCGTAGCGCCGCAAAGCGAAGGGAGCGGCGCGCAGTCCGTCTCCGCCGCGTGGGCGAGTGATAAGTCCCGATCAGCGCTCCCCCGCGGCCCATCCTTCGTGACGCGGGCTTCGCCCGCTCCTCAGGATGAGGCGTTCCCCTGCTGCGACAATTACGGGCCTCATCCTGAGGAGCGGCCCTTAAAGGGCCGCGTCACGAAGGATGGGCCGGATATTCCGGTTCGGATTAATCGCCACATGCCTTAGTTCTTATACATGCGCGTTTCCGATTTCGACTATGACCTGCCCGAGACGCTCATCGCGCTCGAACCTCTCCCGCGCGGCGCGGCGCGGATGCTTTGCGTCGGCCGCCAAGAGATTGAAGATAGAGCCGTGCGCGATCTGCCCGCCTTGTTGCGCCCCGGCGACATCCTCGTTCTCAACGACACGAAGGTGATCCCGGCGCAGCTTCGCGGAACAAGGCCGGCGCGCGGCGAAGGGGAGGCCGTTGAAATCGACGTCACGCTCCACAAGCGCCTCAATGAGGGCGGCGCGCGCTGGGCGGCCTTTGCGCGTCCCGCCAAGCGGCTGCGCCGCGGCGACGTGATCGATTTCGGCGGCGGCTTTTCGGCGTCGATCGAAAGCCGCGCCGGCGCCGAGGCGATCTTGCGCTTCAATTGCGCCGGCGCCGAGTTCGACGCGGCGCTTGCGCGCGCGGGCGCGCCGCCCTTGCCGCCCTATATCGCCCGCAAGCGCGCGCCGAGCCCGCGCGACGCCGCCGATTATCAAACGATCTTCGCCGCCGAGCCCGGCTCCATCGCCGCCCCGACGGCCGGCCTTCATTTCACCGAGGCGCTGTTCGAGACGCTTGAGCGCGCCGGCGTCGCGCGTCTCGCCGTGACGCTGCATGTCGGCGCCGGCACCTTCCTTCCCGTGACCGCCGACGACGCGCGCGATCACGTGATGCACGCCGAATGGGGCGAGGTGACGCCTGAACAGGCCGAGACGATCAACCGCGCGAAGGCGGCGGGCGGGCGCGTCGTCTGCGTCGGCACGACCTCGCTCCGCCTGCTTGAAAGCGCGGCCGACGAAGCCGGCCGGCTTCGGCCTTTCGTCGGCGAGACGGCGCTTTTCATCACGCCGGGCTATCGCTTTCGCATCGCCGACCTCCTGATGACCAATTTTCA